>JBDTEB010000317.1:0-4067 GCA_039922795.1 Chitinophagaceae bacterium | reverse complement strand
GGCTTCGGGCATTGAAAGTAAAACCTCAAATAAAAAGTGAACGCGCGCTTTTTACACTCGTCAAAACTGCGTTTAACCAACGCCGGAAGATGCTTCGTAATTCGGTCAAAGGGCTCTTCGATCCCGAAACCTTACAGGAAAAAATCTTTGATAAAAGACCCGAGCAACTCACTGTTGAAGAGTTTGCTGCGTTAACTTTTAGGATGAATCTTGTGAAAAAAGATGATCAGCAATTAAATGTGGGAGATAAAAATAATTCGTAATGAAGAAAGCACTGATAACGGCGAAGGTTCATAATTATCTCATTCAGGAACTGGGTTCGAGAGGTTACGATGTTCTATATCGCCCGGAAATAACTTATGAAGAATTGCAAACGGTAATTGCGGACGTATCCGGGTTGATTATTACCACCAGGCTTAAGATCGATAAGCACATTATTGACATGGCGCCGGCTTTGAAATGGATTGGGAGACTGGGTAGTGGAATGGAACTAATCGACGTTCCCTATGCGAGATCAAAAGGGATCAATTGTGCAAGCAGTCCCGAAGGAAACAGGAATGCCGTAGGTGAGCACGCCCTTGGCATGTTGCTTAATATGATGAACAGGATCTCCATCAGCGCCGCAGAAGTAAAAGAAGGAAAATGGATAAGGGATGCCAATCGCGGTATCGAGCTTAGCGGCAGATCTGTTGGCATCATCGGGTATGGAAATACTGGCCGTGCCTTTTCAAAGCTGCTCGCTTCTTTTGATGTGACTATTCTTGCCTATGATAAATATGTTTTCGATTATGGCCGAAAGAATGTGAAAGAAGTTAATCTTGAGCAAATTCAACAGCATGCCGATGTGGTTAGTTTTCATGTTCCGCTTACTGATGAGACCAGGCATATGGCCAATGATGCCTTTTTTAACGGCCTGACCAGGAAGCCTTTTTTCATCAACGCCTGCCGTGGCAAGGTACATGATACTTCAGCCGTGATTCGAGCCCTGGAGAACGGACTAATCGCCGGTGCTGCGCTCGATGTGCTTGAAAATGAGAAGCTTGAGACCTATACCGGGCAGCAGCGGGAAGAACTTGACTGGCTGCTCGCTCAACCAAACGTGCTTGTTACTCCCCATATCGCGGGCTACAGTCATGAAGCTTTTTTAAAGATGAGTGAGGTAATAGTGAAAAAACTAAATCCGTAAAAGGATTTTTCAGGGTCTGGTTCTAATTTCTTGGTGTCTGACCTGCCGATGAACGGAGCGGCCATGCAAAAATTGGAAACTTATAAGTCCGCACGCCTATGCACAGCACGCACCATTTATAAATAATTTTTATATTTGCATATAATGCAACGCTTCCGGTTCAGGCTGAAGCGTTGTATTTTTTTTCAGTAGAGGTTACAACCGGCCTAAAAACAGAGGAGGGATTATGAGTGATTACAATTATGTGTCTATTGAGGCTTTTGAGCAGATGAAATCTGATCTCCACAAAATGAAATCCGTTGATCGTCCGGCGGCCTCAAGAGCTATTGGGGAAGCAAGGGAGAAGGGAGACCTGAAAGAAAACGCAGAGTATGATGCTGCAAAAGAGGCCCAGGGAATTCTGGAAGCCAAGATCCAGTATATGGAAGGAACGCTCGCCAATGTGAGGATAATTGACGCCAAAGACATCGACATCAGTAAGGTGAGTTTGCTCTCAAGAGTTACCATTACCAACCTTGCTACCAAAAAATCGGTGACCTACCAGGTAGTTGGTGAAAAAGAGGCTGATCTGAAAGCGGGGAAAATCTCCGTTACTTCACCCATTGGTAAGGGAATATTTGGAAAGCAGATCGGCGAAGTAGCGGAAGTAATCGCGCCAAATGGCAAAATGAACTTTAAAGTAGAGAACATCACCCTCTAGAACCATTGCGTACATGACCCTATTTTCGAGGATAATTGCAGGGGAGATCCCTTCCTATAAAATTGCAGAGAACAACAGCTTTTTTGCATTCCTGGATATTAATCCACTCAAAGAAGGGCATACTCTTGTTGTTCCGAAAATTGAAACAGATAAATTTTTTGATCTCCCCGATGACTTGCTTCGGGAAATGCTGGTTTTTGCAAAACCAATCGCTCACGCGATCGAGAAAGCAACAGGATGTAATAGGTGTGGACTATCCGTGATCGGACTGGAAGTGCCGCACGCTCACATGCATCTTATTCCTGTTTCATCGTTTGACGATATGGATTTTAAAAAACCCAAATTGAAACTTGCACCTGAGGATTTCAAAAAAATTCAGCAATCAATCAAGGCCGGCCTTTTGGAACTGTAGTTGCTACGGGCTAAATAAAAATATAATGAGAACTATTGCCTTTACATCTCTGCTGGTTCTTGCTGTTGGAGCGCTTTTTGCGTTCCGTAATAAAGTTGCGGCACTCGACAAGATCTCAGCATTAATGATCAGCCGGCAGGTGCAGGGAGGTAAGTCCATAACTGTAAAGGCCAATATTTATTACCAGCGCAATGGAAATATGGTTACGCATTTCACTTATCCCCGGCAATATTTTGTAATTGCCAATAAATCGGGTGAAGTGAAGATGTATGATCCTGTCAGAAATTCCGTGATACTATATCAGAATTTTCTGTTCGGGACGCAATCTTCCCAATTTTATTATTTCTTTTCTGGAAAATCATCTGATATGGGGCTCAGTGATATTGGTTATGTACAAACAAGTATCAAACCTGAAAAGAATCTCCTTGTCTCCCTGTGGAAATTAAAAGTGCCGGATAAGAAATCTGCAATCCAGGTGGTGAAACTCGTTTACCAGGGTGCCAATCCTGTTTATATGCATTATGAGGATGCAGCAGGAAAGATCATCAGAAAAGTTTTTTACGCAAACTATTCACAGCTCGGGAATACGGCTTTCCCTTCTACCAGCACGGAAATCGTTTACGCAGATGGGGATTCAACGGTTTCGAAAACCAATTTCTCCGAATTCAAATTTAACCAGGAAGCTGCGGGACAATACTTCGATTTTCAGGTTCCCGCTAATGCAAAGATTGAAAAATGACCAGAAAATATATCATATCAATTAGTTTGCTCATCATGGTTTTTGTCTCAGCAAAAAGCCAGGGAAAAGCCAGCGATGCCGATCTGCTGCGTTCGAAAGGAACGACTGTGCATTCTGAAGCACATTACAGTAGGCCGGGCAATGATGGCTACATGATGGAAGTACAACAGTCCTCGTTTTTTGCGAAGTATAATCCGGTATCGTTGTTGTTGAAGGGCACCATGTACACTTATCAGCATGTTATCTCTCCGCAGCTTTCCAGAAGTTGTGCCTACGAGATCACCTGCTCAAATTTTAGTAAGCAGTCCATCAAAGAATACGGTATTGTGAAAGGCGTATTCATTAGTGCGGACAGGATCCTGAGATGCAACAGGATCGGGGTGCTTGATGTTGCCCCACTCGATTTCAATGATGTTACCGGAACCATTAGTGACTCTCCTAAAAAGTATCGATGAATGTTGCCAGGCGAGGTTCAACCGTGTTCATTTTCTTATTCCTTGTTATTTCCGTTTCTTCGCGAGCCCAGGGAATTAAATTTTCCAGGGAGATCAGATTCATACAATACCTTATTGACAAGGAACAATATACCGAAGCGGATTTCCTTCTGTCAAAACTCGATCGCCTCACTTTCGACCGCGCGCAGACCGATACGATAAACTATCTCCGAGGCTGGTCGGCGTACACGAATAAAAAACTCGATACCGCCATTAATGCGCTTTCGCGAGTTTCGCCATCATCTCCACTTTATCTGAAGAGTCATTTCTTCGCCGGTTATTCTGCAGTTTTTTTACAAAAACGCGATACGGCAAAAATTCTTTTTGGTGAGATAGGCGGCCCCGATTCTGTGGTAAAGGAAATGAGATCATTTCAGCTTTCCGGCGTTGCCCTTTTAAACCGGGATTATTCCAGTTACCAGTCTCAGAAAAAAGCGTTTACCTATTCACTTTTCGCCTTGCAAAAAGAGGAGGAGAGATTCGATCGATACTACGATAAGCTCACAGAGTATAAACGCCGGTCCCCTTTTCTTGCT
>JBDTEB010000316.1:0-10376 GCA_039922795.1 Chitinophagaceae bacterium | reverse complement strand
TTATCAATGACAACCCTGAAATTGATGCGGTACTTTTTACTTCGAATAACCTGGGCATTTCCGGCCTGGAGAGTTTAAGGAAAGTAAACAAAAAGATTGCTGAGGATATTGCGGTTATTTGTTTTGATGATAATGATCATTTCAGACTGGCTTCTCCTGCAATTACAGTAGTTTCCCAGCCAATAAGGGCTATTGGCAAAAATGCCATTAAAATGCTGTTGAGGCTAATCGATAAAAAAGTCACCAGGGCTGCAAGTACATTGCTTTTGCCAAGCATTATCGTGAGAGATTCAACACCGGTCAAAAAAAAGTGATTTTGTGGAGAGTTGCTGATTACATTCAAGGGTTGTGTAGAAAAATATACAAAGATAATAATTTAACAATAGGTCTTTTTTAACCGGTCATAAATACAATTGCTTTGAAAACGCTACAGCTCGCCGATTACATTGTTTTCTTTATTTATTTTATTGGGGTATCTGCCTACGGATATTATATTTATCGTAAGAAAAAAACCACCACTACGGATGCAAAGGATTTCTTCCTGGCCGAAGGATCGCTCACCTGGTGGGCGATCGGCGCATCATTGATTGCCTCTAACATTTCTGCGGAGCATTTTATCGGCATGAGCGGTTCTGGCTTTGCATTGGGTCTCGCTATCGCTTCGTATGAATGGATGGCGGCAGCGACGCTGATCATTGTGGCTATTTTTATCATTCCTGTGTACCTGAAGAATAGAATATTCACCATGCCTCAATTTCTGGCCAGGCGTTATAGTGATAAAGTAAGTACTATCATGGCGGTGTTTTGGCTCCTGGTCTATGTTTTTGTAAATCTTACCTCTATTATCTATTTAGGTGCCTTGGCTATTTCGTCTATATCAGGAATCAGTTTTGTATGGAGTATCATTGGGCTCAGTTTTTTCTCGGTTATTGTCACGTTGGGGGGTATGAAAGTGATAGGATATACTGACGTCATCCAGGTTTTAGTATTGATCATTGGAGGTCTTGTTACTACCTATCTTGCATTAACCCTTTTGTCTGAACAATTCGGTTATGGCGGCAATATTTTAAAAGGACTTTCTGTTTTGCGTGCAGAAGCACCGGAGCATTTCCACATGATATTTGATAAATCCAGCCCGCATTATAGGGAACTACCTGGCATGTCAGTATTAATCGGTGGTATGTTAATCAATAATCTTGCTTACTGGGGCTTTAACCAATACATTGTTCAACGTGCCCTGGGTGCCAATTTACAAACCGCCCGTAAAGGAATTTTATTTGCGGCATTCTTAAAATTGTTAATACCGCTCATCGCAGTACTTCCCGGAATTATCATGTATGTTTTATATACCAAGGGGTTGTTTCATCCGCAAATGACGGATTCAGGTATTGTTAAGCCTGACCACGCTTATCCTACCTTAATCAATTTGTTACCGGCGGGCTTGAAAGGAGTTGCCTTTGCAGCCCTTACAGCAGCGGTGGTGGCCTCACTGGCCGGAAAAGCCAACAGTATCTCTACCATTTTTTCATTGGATATTTACAATAAGTATTTTAATAAAGGAGCCTCGGAGAAGCAGCTGGTGAGAGTCGGCCGGTGGGCCGTCATTATCTCCATGCTTATCGCGGCCATTGTAACTCCTTCATTAAGATCCCTGGATCAGGCCTATCAGTTCATCCAGGAATATGTAGGATTTATTTCACCTGGTGTACTGGCTATATTCCTTCTTGGGTTCTTTTGGAAAAAGACTACGGCATCTGCTGCCATGGCCGGGGCACTTCTTACGATTCCCATTTCTACGGTATTGAAATTTCTTCCCTCATGGACGAATGGCAGTTTTCCGGACTATCCCTTCCTGGATAGAATGACCATCACTTTTTTAGTTATTGTAAGTGTTATGATTATAATGAGTCTTTCCAATCCCAAAGATGAAAACGATACACACTCGATTGAGGTAGACACGTCTATGTTCAGAGTATCCACCTCTTTCGTTATTGGCTCTGTGATTATCTGCGGAATACTCGCTGCGCTGTATACGGTGTTTTGGTAGGCACTCCAAAACTCCAGTTTGCACAGTCATAGCTGAAGTGTCACCACGTAAGTAGAGGTCGTAGAATGAATTGTCGGCTATAATTGTTAGCTCGTAGGCGCAATAGGCCTTCCCAGATCTTGCATAGTGTGAAGTATGCCTGCCACCCCAAAAACGCAAAGATTGAACTTTCTTGGCATCTCCAGTATTGCTTCAGAATGCGAATTTATCTTCGCGGCCCACCATTAGAAATTTCGATGAGTAAATTTGTAGTTTGCTTTCTGTTCGTGTGCTGTCTGTTGGTAAATGTTCATGCGCAACGAAATGATGAAGGTAGAGCAGTCATTTCTGGAAAAGTTGTTGATTCGAAAACAAGGAACTCCATTGAATATGCAACCATTACTGTTTACCCTGTTGGCAGCACTAAGCCCGTGAATGGGTTAATCACCAATGCCAAAGGCATATTTAAAATAGAAGCGATAAAAACAGGGGTGTACACCATAACAGTCGATTTCATTGGTTATTCCTCAAACAAAATTGACAAAGTCACTGTAAATGCTGATAAGCTTTCAGTTTCATTGGGAGTCATTGCCCTGACATATAGCTCTCAAACTTTGGAGAACGTCACAGTCTCTGCTACTAAAGGCCTTATCGACAACAGGATTGACAAAATGATTTACAACGTTGACAAAGACCTTACTTCCCAGGGTGGGATGGCGACGGATGTTTTAAGGAAGGTTCCACAGGTTTCAGTTGACATTGATGGCAATATCGAGTTGCTTGGCAGTTCAAGTGTTCGGTTTCTAATTAATGGTAAACCATCTACAATTTTTGGTAACAGCATATCCGATGCATTGCAATCTATCCCCGCAAGCCAGATACAAAGTATTGAAGTGATTACGAGCCCCGGAGCGAAATATTCCATGCAGGGATCCGGTGGTATAATTAATATCGTTCTGAAGAAGAGTGATGTCCGTGGAACTAATGGGAGCATCAACCTTTCAGCAGGTACACGCCTTGAAAATGGATCAGTTAACTTTAATTACCGTCGCAACAATTTTGGGATGAATACCTACTTCAGCGGCAATGGGCAGTTAAGGTCTAAAACACTCAACGAGTCAAACCGGATTTCTACAGATACATCAAAACGTACCAGAACGAACTTTCTCCAAAATGGTAGCAGTGGGTTTGTTAGAAATGGCTACCAGACAGGGGTTGGATTTGACTGGTCCATTACAAAAAAGAGCAATCTTTCGGGGTCACTCGGGTATCATAAATCGATTAATAACGACAACGGAATTACCTATCAGGAAACTTTATTGAGGGATTACAGTGATGCTAAACTTTCAGAGACTAGTGCGATACGCAATGCCGAAAATCGTTATAATAACAATTCCATAGATTGGAACATTGACTTCAAGAAAACATTCAGAAAAGAGGGCCAGGAATTAAACATTTCTTACAATACCAGCTCGGGGAAAAATACATCGTTCTATTCTCAAACACAAAACTATTTAGCAAACTCTGAAATCTTCGCCGGATCAAAGAGCAATAACCCCGGTAAGAACAGGGAGTCGGAATTTTCAATAGACTACACTCATCCCGTCAGTGATAAGTTTAAAATAGAGACTGGTGTAAAAAATGAAGAGATCAGGATTAACAGCGCTGCCGATGTTTACTCTTACAACAAGGGGATAAATTCTTATTTGATTGATCCCGCCCAATCGTATTTTATAACTTACAAAAGAGATGTATATGCGTATTATCTATCCACTACCTTTTCTGTTGGAAAAATATTTGATGTTAAGGCGGGGGGCAGGTATGAATACACGGTCACTACTGCAGATTATTCTACTTCACATAATGTGTCCGTTCCGTCTTATTCCAAATTTGCACCTTCGTTTATTGTTTCTCATTCCTTTAGCAAAAGCCAGTTCCTTAAATTAAGCTACTCATATCGTATAGAGCGTCCGGAATACAGGGAATTGAATCCCTTTGTTAATTTAAGCGATCCGCACAATATCTCGATGGGGAATCCTTCTTTAAGGCCTGAAATTGGGAATAATTTTGAACTTGGCTATAATATCTCTTTTGATAAAGGATCGAATATCAATGTGGCAGCAGTTTACCGTAAAAACTCAGACGATATAACTAATTTCTCCACTTATTATTCAGTTTATAAAATTGGCGATTCTCTTTTTAATGATGTAACAGTCTCCACCCGAAAGAATATCAATGCAGAAGAACGGATCGGAAGCAATATTTCCGGAACACTGGCAGTGAATAATAAACTCACTTTTCGTTCAAATGCATTTCTTTTCAATCAACGTGTGACAGATAATGCCAACGGGGGTATTGTTCGCAGTTCTTTCGGTTATCGCCTGAATTTGAATGGAACATACCTTTTGAAGAAGGATCTGGCTTTTGAATTTTTTGGGAACTTTCGTTCGAAAGAAACTAATATCCAGGGAACTCAGACTTCGTTTATTTCCTATAATATGGCCATGAAGAAGCAGTTTTTCAATAAAAAATTTAGTATCGGTTTAACGGCGGCCAATCCATTTGGAAAATACGTTAGTCAAACAAGGGAGACATTTGGTTCAAATTTTCAACAAGTAAGTCTGCGTCAAATACCTTTTCGTTCGTTTGGAATAAGCTTATTATATAAATTCGGGAAATTGGCATTCAAGAAGAGCAAAGAAGATGATATGAATACTCCTACGGCACCATTTTAAAAATTTCAAGTTCAACAGAAGAAATTCTCACTGCAAAGCTTTTTCTTTATTCTGTAGGAATCTTTGGAAGACTATTTTTTCTAAAGAATTATTGGATATGAAACCTTTTCTCAACAATCTGAAATATCCTTATTGATGAGATTTTCGGTTAAAAATAATTTTATATAAAATCGGTACCGTTGTAATAAGTACTATAAAAATAATAATAACAGACAAATGCTCTCTCAGGTCGAATCCGAAATTGTTCATGAACAGTTTTTCAAGGTAGTGACCCGCCATTAATACGATAAAGACCCAGGTGGCACTTCCAACAGCGTTATACACCAGAAACTGTCTTTTATCCATCTTTACGACACCTGCTACAACAGGAGCGAAGGTTCGAAGCATCGGTAGAAATCTTGCTAACACTATCGCCATGCCTCCATGCTTATCGTAGAACGCCTTTGCCTGGAGCAGATATCTTTTTTTAAAAAAAAAGGTGTCCTTTCTTTTTAGAAGTACCGGACCTGTTTTCCAACCAAACCAATAGCCCAGTTCATTGCCGAGGATACCAGCGATTGTTATCAGTACGAACAACACCATTACTTCAAGGAAATCACTTTTTAACCCAACATGAATAAGACTAGTCACCAACATTTTACTGTAAATGCCGGACACAAACAACAAACTATCCCCCGGCAAAAAAAAACCAATCATCAGGCCTGTTTCGGCAAATATGATACATAGTACGATCCATATGCCGCCGTTAGTAATATAGAATAGCGGATTGAATAAATCCTTCAAGGTAATATCTATCAGGTCAAGCATTATAAGTGGGAATTATTTGAAACTTTTTTATGAGTAACCGGTTTTTTCGAAATGTGTATGGCACTGGCTGGGTCATATTTTTTCTGGTCTGGACCCTATGGTTGTACATTATATCTGAAAGAATCAAAACTACAAGGTAATCCTGGGTGTTTTATTCACCCTATCTTTTACTAAGTTGGTATTAACAACGTGCCGGCTACTGGAAGCGGAATCTTTTGCACATGACATACCGTACTTTTTTAGCAGTGAAAGGCCAAAGCTATGCGGCTAATTTGAAGAGAAACTGAAGAATTTCCTAATAAATGCACATGGGGCATCATACTACCGGCACCTCGACCTCCATGGTCTTGGACCACGCCGCCCCCAAATTGGGCATACGAAGAGTTTATAATTTCCTAAGATTGCTTCCGCCCTCTTTATTCATTAAGTTCATACATTTGCATATTTTTAACATACTTTGGATCCCGGTCAAGAGAGCAGGCATACTACACCATAACCAAACTAAATACGAGATGATGAAAATTGAACTCAACCGACATTTCCACCTGGGTGTCATCCTACTGCTCTTAATGAGCATTTCCTTTAAGGCACACGCTCAAACCAACGGCACGGTTACCGGCGTTGTGCGCGATAAAGCCGGTACAATAATTCCTGAGGTGACCATTACCGCCATAAACGAATCGGACAGCGCTTTGCAAAAAGGCACCATCACCAACAGCATGGGCATTTTTACTTTCAACCAGCTTGTTGCGGGGACTAAGTACCGTTTCAGAGTGTCACATATTGGATTTCAGGAGCAGGTGATTCGAAATTACGCGGTAAAAGCGGGAGAAAATACTCAAATGATGATATCGCTCACTGCTGCAACAAGCGCAGCTATGGACGAGGTCATCGTAGTAGGTTATGGTACCCAAAAAAGAGCAAATGCAACCGGTGCAGTCGATCAGATCACTTCAAAAAGTCTGGAAGACAGACCAATGACCAATCTTACCCAGGGTCTGCAGGGGTTGCTTCCAAATTTAAATCTCAAAATGCTGGATGGCAAGCCTACGCAATCGCCAAAGTACAATATCAGGGGAACCACTTCTATTGGTCAGGGAGGTAGCGCACTCGTTCTGGTTGACGGGTTCGAAGGAGATCCAAGTTTATTAAATCCAAACGATATTGAAAGCGTTTCCATTCTTAAAGATGCGGCCTCAGCCGCTATTTACGGCGCGAGGGGAGTATTTGGTGTGGTGTTGATCACTACTAAGAAAGGCGTGAAAGGTCGTACCAGTGTAACCTATTCAAGCAACTACGCCATAAAATCGCCTGTAACCAGGCCCGATTTTGTAACTGATGGTTATCTCTGGTCAAAAATGTTTTCAGAAGCTTTTGTAAATGGAGATGGCGCGTTCCCCCAAAATGCCAATAAGACCCAGAAATTTTCGCAGGCCTATCTGGACGAATTCAAAAAAAGAAAAGAATCGGGACAGCCTTACAATCAGGTAGAAGTCGATCCGGTCACAGGTGAGTACACCTATTATGGCAGCACAGATTTTTACGGTGAGTTGTATAAAAAGAATCTGGCTGCTTTTGAGAATAATATTTCTGTAAGCGGGGGCAGTGACAAAGCAACCTATCTGGTTTCGGGGCGCCTTTTAAAGCAGGATGGGTTATTCCGGTACAACAGTGATGATTACGATATGAAAAATTTCAGGGCAAGGGGTTCTATTGAACTTTTCCCCTGGCTGACTGTCGAAAACAATACCGATTATTCCAATATGAACTACCATAATCCCATAAACGTCGGCGAAAACGGTGGTATCTGGAGGAATATAGCCGACGAAGGACATCCGTCCATGCCTTTGTTTAATCCGGATGGCACCTTAACTTTTACTTCCGCCTATACGGTCGGCGATTTTGTGTACGGCAAAAATTCAATCAATACACGCCGTGAGGTATTCAGGAATATTACCGGTTTAAGAAGCAAATTCTTTAATAATAAATTCCGGGTAAATGTTGATTTTACCTTCCGTAATACGGATAATGCTGTAAATCAAAAACGGGTTCAGGTGCCTTATAGCAACTTCAAGGGGGTGACTTCTTATGTAGGCACAACGACAAATGATTTATCGTCCGATGATCGCAAGACCAGGTATCTGGCAACCAATATCTATGCAGAATATGAAAACGAATTCGGGGAGAATCATTACCTGAAGGCGATGGTTGGTTACAACTACGAACAGTCCACTTACAACCGTGTAGCGCTGCAGCGCAACGGTATTATTTTCGCAGATGCAACCGATCTGAATCTTGCTTTGGGACAGGCCATTAACACTGGCGGCGGTTATGAACAATGGGCCATCCTGGGAGGATTTTCAAGATTGAATTATGCTTTCAAGGATCGTTACCTCGTTGAAGTGAATGCCCGTTATGATGGTTCATCAAAATTCCCGTCTAATCAGCAATATGGTTTTTTCCCATCTGTTTCCGCAGGCTGGAAAATCAATAAAGAGGCATTCTGGCATGTTTCACCCAGCGTTGTTTCCGAATTTAAAGTGAGAGCCTCCTATGGATCGCTTGGTAATGGTAACATTGCCTCTTATTCCTTCAAGGAACTTTTCAACATCAGCCAGTCAGGGGTCATCTTAAACGGAGCAAGACCTCAGACCACGCGTAATCCTGGCGTGTTGCCCGGAGGCCTGACCTGGGAGACTTCCACTACAAGCAATATCGGTTTAGACCTCTCGATGCTGTCCGGCCGCCTGACTTTTGTAGGGGATGCCTATACGCGTAAAACGACAGATATGTTTACGTTTGGTCTCACGCCTCCCGCTGTATTTGGAGCCTCAACTCCGAAAGGGAACTTTGCTGATCTTACTACCACCGGTTGGGAAACCTCCATCACCTGGAGAGACAAACTGGGCAACAGCAAAAACCCCGTAAGTTATAGCGTGAGAGTAACTCTGGCCGACAACAAATCAAAAATTGACAAGTACAATAACCCGGACAAATTGCTGAGCGATTATTATGTGGGACAAACACTGGGTGAAATATGGGGCTACGAAACAGAAGGCTTCTTTATCGATGCAGCAGATATCGCTTCACATGCGAAGCAGGATCCACAAATGAGGGCATCCCCTTCCGGCTTATGGTTTCCCGGTGATATAAAGTTGAGGGACCTGAATAAAGATAACCTGGTAAACGTGGGACAGAATAAAGTGGGCAACTCCGGTGACAGAAGAATCATCGGCAATTCTTCTCCACGCTATATGTATGGCGTTAACCTGGGTGCAGACTGGAGTAATATTTCTTTCTCGGTATTCTTCCAGGGGGTGGGTAAACAACAATGGTATCCGAGCACCGAAACAGAAATGTTCTGGGGACAATACAACCGTCCTTATAACAACGTCCCCACTTTCCAGGTGGGCAACATGTGGACTCCAGACAATGTCAATGCGTATTTCCCAAGAACAATGTCAAGAGCGGCATCCAACAGTACAAACCGTACATTGGGTGTTGCGCAGACCCGTTACCTGCAGAACGTGGCCTACCTGAGAATGAAGAATATTCAGATTGGCTACAACCTGCCTTCAGGATGGATCAGTCGTATTGGTGCGCGTAGTTTGAGAGTGTATTTCTCGGGAGAGAATCTGTACACTTATTCACCCATGTACAAGATTGTCAAAAATACTATTGACGTGGAAAATGCCGTTCCGGCAGATCAGGACCTGAACAGTGGCGTTACCACCGGGGATGGTTACAATTATCCATTATTGAAGAGTTTTTCCTTTGGAATAAACCTTGGGTTTTAATCTGATAATACATGCTGCCTCCGGTCAGCTAAAAACTAAAATATTAAACGGATGAAAAAATTATATACAGGAATTTTATTGGTCAGTTTAGGTTTTACTGCCTGTAATAAACTGGATCAGGTACCTCAATCAAGTGCTTCAAGGGAAGCCGTATTTGGTTCGGAAAATGGGCTGAAATTATATACCAATTCCTTCTATGGAATGGGATTTCTTCCCAAGAACTCCACCAGCGAAGATGCGATGTCGGACTATCTTGCCGTGAAGGCTGTGCAGGATTTTATCCGGCCCGGAGGTTATGCCGCCAACACCAGCTCCGGCTGGAGCTGGGGAGACCTGAGGAATATTAATTATTTTATTGAAAACTGTACTAATCCTGCCGTGCCTGCAAGCGTTCGAAATAATTATCTGGGTATCGCGCGCTATTTCAGGGCCTATTTTTACATGGAAAAGGTTAAACGTTTTGGTGATGTACCCTGGATCGGAAAAGCGTTGCCTATTGATGATCCATTATTAACAGCTGGTCGTGACAAACGAGAGCTGGTGATGGATTCTGTTCTGGCTGATCTCGATTTTGCCAGCGCCAATATTTTAGCCGCCAGTGATCCAAGCCGAACAACCATTACGAAATGGGTGGCCTATGCCTATAAATCGAGGGTATGTCTTTTTGAAGGCACCTATAGAAAATACCATACAGAATTGAATTTAATGGCCTCCGCCAGCAAGTGGCTTGACCAGTCTGCCCTGGCAGCTAACCAGATCATCAAGAATGGTGGTTACTCGCTCAACACGACCGGAGGCCCGGGTGTATCTTATCGCCAGGTGTTTACCAGCTCTGCGCCGCTAGCCAATGAAGTATTGCAGGCTGCAGTGGCAGACGTCAATCTTGGGGTATTGAACGACGCGAACTGGTGGTGGACCAGCGGTACCTACGGATCAAAAGCAAGCTTTATCCGCACATTCATCAACACTTATCTGAACCTGGACGGTACACCATACACGAACAATCCTTTG
>JBDTEB010000315.1:0-3102 GCA_039922795.1 Chitinophagaceae bacterium | reverse complement strand
GAATAAAAACCTTTTTTACCGGTTTGCCATTCGTGACCGTGTCACCCGAAAGCTTGACTCCATTTGCGTGTAAAACTGAATCGTGAACAACAGGAAGATCATTTTTTACCTGGGCAAAAAGTGGGGTTGAGTAAATAAATGCGACAAGAAGGATAAGATAACGCATGCTTAGTTCGAAGGAGCGCCCAGCTGATCCAGGAGCTTGTTGAGTTCCTGTAAAGAATAATATTCGATGGTAATGCTGCCGTTCCCTTTTTTATTGTGAGACATTTTCACCCGGGTGCTGAAATGCGACGCTAAATTATCCTCTATCTTTTTGTAAGCAGGTGGCAACAAGGCTTTTATTGAATCTTTAACAGGCTCTTTGCCTTTATACAATTTTCTCACCAGCTCTTCTGTCTGGCGAACAGACAAGCTTTTTTCCCTGATCTCCGAAAAAATGAAAAGCTGCCGCTCCACTGTATCCACATTCACGAGAGCCCTTGCATGCCCCATACTCACGACTGAATTGCGAACGGCTACCTGGATATCCGGCGGCAGTTTCAGCAATCGGATGTAGTTGGCAACTGTGCTTCTTTCCTTTCCCATTCGTTCGGCCACCTGCTCCTGGGTGTAGTTGAGGTCGTCCATCAGCCGTTTGTAGCTGATCGCAATCTCTATGGCATTGAGATCCTCTCTCTGGAGGTTTTCGAGTAAGGCAAGTTCGAGCAGTTGCTGATCGTCTGCCTGTCTTACGTAAACCGGAAGGTCCCTTAACCCCGCTATCCGGGCTGCACGAAACCTTCTCTCTCCCGAAATGAGCCGGTACTTTCCTGAGGCAAGTTTCGAAACCGTTAAGGGTTGGATGATATCATGAATCTTTATCGAATGGGCCAGCTCTTGGAGAGACTGCTCGTCAAAGTCTGTTCTTGGCTGTCTAGGATTGGCTTCAATCTGGCTTATATCCAGCCTCAGACTGTTGGTTGCGGCTTCAAGAACAGCAGGTTTTAGCTGACCTGATGTTGTTTTCAAGTCAGCATCGATGTGCTGAAGTAAAGATCTGATGCCTTTTCCTAGCGCATCTTTATTCTGCTTGGGAGATGACATAATTTTTATCGGTTCCTGTTCGGGTTTTATACAATTTATTTCTTTTTATCTCGGAAATCTCAATTAATCTTCATCGTCTTCACTTTCCGGGATATCCATCACCCGCTCTTGCTGGCTGATCCGAGTCATATTATTTTTTTGAAGAATTTCTTTGGCAAGATTCAAATAGTTTATGGCTCCCTTGCTGCTGGAATCGTACAGAATAACGGGTTTTCCTACGCTGGGAGCCTCGCTGATCCTGGTATTTCGATGAACGATGGTGTCGAAAACAATGCCTTCAAAATGTTTTCTGACCTCATTAACTACCTGGTTGCATAGCCGCAGACGTCCGTCATACATGGTCATCAGTATGCCTTCGATCTCAAGGGCGGGGTTCAGTCGGTTCTGCACGATTTTGATGGTATTGAGCAATTTACCCAAGCCTTCCAGCGCGAAAAATTCGGTTTGCACCGGCACGAGCACTGAATTGGCAGCAGTGAGCGCATTTACCGTAATCAGCCCGAGTGAAGGGGAGCAATCGATCACAATGAATTCGTACTGGTCTACGATCGGTTCGAGTATGCCTTTGAGCACATTCTCCCTGTTGGGATAGTTGATCATTTCAATCTCGGCACCTACCAGGTCGATATGAGAGGGCACCACGTCCAGATTTGGCGTTTCGGTTTTCAGGATCACCTCACGCACGGGGGTACCGTTGACCATACAGTCATAAAGACTTTGAGTAATATTGTGCAGGTCGAATCCCACGCCAGTGGTGCTGTTCGCCTGTGGATCGGCATCAACGAGCAAGGTTTTATATTCAAGCACGGCCAGGCTCGATGCAAGGTTGATGGCAGTTGTCGTTTTGCCAACTCCACCTTTCTGATTAGCCACACCAATTATTCTGCCCATAGATTTTTTAAGATTTCTTCGCGCTCTGCGATGGTTAGTTCCCTGATCGAAGACTTTTCCCTGCCGGTTTGTATTTGCGGAAATCGCGGTTTTTATACCCGAAGTGCCTCCATTTCATTCCATCAAAGTTGGCAAAAGTAAGGTTTACGTATAAATTGCGGAACTTTACCCTGCTAAGTTTGTTGACCAACTGTGCAGATAGCCATCAACAGGCATATAAAATCTTAGATCACAATATTCAGGATGTATTCAATCATTTCAGGAACCAACCGTCGGGGAAGCAATACAATTAAAGTTGCAGAGAAATATCAGGAAATCCTTAAGTCAAAAGGAATCGATTCACATTTAATTACCCTGGAAGGGCTTGATCTCGTTGAGAGGAACGACTCCATCCGGGAACTGGAAGACGATTACCTGGTACCCTCGGAGAAGATCATCTTCGTGTCACCCGAATACAACGGGAGCATCCCCGGTGTACTGAAGACCCTGATCGATAACTCAGATATAGAGAAAGTATGGAAAGGTAAAAAAGCTTTACTAGTGGGTGTGTCAAGTGGCCGCGCGGGTAACCTGCGTGGGATGGAACATCTGACCGGAATTCTCCACTACGTAAAAATGATCGTTTATCACAACAAACTGCCAATCTCAATGATTGGTAAACTGACTAATGACCAGGGGGAGATCATCGATGAGGCAACGCTTGGCGCGATCAACTACCAGATCGATGAGTTCATAGATTTCTAAAATTTTGCCTTTATCGCATCCAAACTTCACCGTGAATTTTCGCCCACAAAATAATACCCGAAATCAATGAGGAATGCCCGTGTCTTATTGATCATAGCCGTAATTATGGCGCTGTTTGATCTCTATGTTTTCCAGGTTGTCAAAGGCCTTACCCAAAACTACACTCCCAAAACAAGGGGAGTGATTTTTTCAGCATATTGGGCAATTTCCGGAATTGTCATATTACTGATGATCATTCTGCCTTTCATAAATGTTGAGAACTGGCCGAAGGCATTCAGATCTTATGTCTTTGCAATAGTGATCGGGCTTTTTTTTGCGAAACTGGTTGCTTCGGTATTTTTTCTTATCGATGACATCCGTCGCCTGATCATGTGGGCGATC
>JBDTEB010000314.1:0-4845 GCA_039922795.1 Chitinophagaceae bacterium | reverse complement strand
ACGCCAGCCTTTGTAATTCAGTTGGAAAGAAAATGAGCAACTTGTTTGGCTATTTATCCCAAACTTAAATTGTAACGAATCATTTACCGGATTTTCATTGTATATCCACAGGGCAAAACAACTTCTTTTATCATTGGCAACCTGTGAAAAAGAGGAATCCTGAATGGTCAGGTCTGCGATTTTTGCATTCCAGTTCCATTGCAAAGATTGTCTCCCTTGTTTAAAGTGTTTTGAGCTTACCGAGAGGTCACCATTGGTAGTCGTCCAACTGGCCGGAACGTTATTTTCACAAATGTCATTTGATCGCTGGCCAAAGGCCGTAATTTTTGAAAAGCACAATAGGAAAATAATTAATCTGATCACTTTCATTTTAGTCGGCTGTTTTAATTACTATCCTTTGTGGCACAATGATCCACTTCATGAATTTTGGAAGTGGTTACATTTCTTTCACACTTCATTCTAATATAAAAGGATCATTTGTCTTTTTCAGCCATTTCACCAGGTTTTTTTTCATCGTTATTACACGGGTGCCATCTTTGTCAAAGAGATTATGCATTTCAAAAGGATCATTCTTTAAATCAAACAGGAAGCCTGCCATTTTCTTTCCCTCGAGTTGATAAGCCAGCGTATAACGTTCCGTTCGAATCCCCCTGAAACCTGTGTTACCGTCAACCTTGCTGCTGACAATGTTACCAAGGATAAATTGTTCGGTCGGCGTGCTGCCAGTTCGGTTAAGAAAATATGGCGCATAACTCTTGCCATCAATATCTGCGGGTATCTCCTTTTTAAGACCGGTCATTTCAAGAAGAGTGGGATAGATATCGGGGATACTCCCCAGGAATTTATTGTCAATGCCTGGCATAATTTTACCTTTCCAATATATTATAAATGGAATTATCAGAGATTCTTCATACATATTATTTTTTGAGATCTCATCATGCTTGCCTAAACAATTACCATGATCGGCAGTGATAATGACAATAGTGTTATCCAACTTGCCCGAATTTTTTAACCCGTTGATAATCCTGCCTATCTGCTCATCAACACCGGTTATATTGGCATAATAATATTTAATATTTTCTCTGTAAAAGTCGCCCATTGCGGTGCCGGCGGCAGGAATATCCGCATCTGTAATCAATGATTGAAGCGGCACATTATTATAGCGGTTGTAGTATTTTTTGGGAACGGTTTTATAGTCCGAATGCGGCGGGTTCATGGATACCACCAATGAAAAAGGTTTCGATTCATCGCGTACTTTTTTGTCATTTCTAAAGAAAGCGAGTGCTTTATCCGCTTCGTGCTCCGGCCCCCATTCGTTTACGTAGTGAAAACTATCACGCGGTGCATCGGTATCCCAGTACATTGGCCTGTCGTGTTCGTCGTATGTGCCATAGCTGTACCAGTAGTCAAAGCCGTGTCTTCTATTTGGCGGTGTCCATTCGTTCCAGGCTACTTTGCCTTTGTTGTTAGAGGTGGGAATAAATGGCTCATGGGGAGAATCCAAATGCCATTTACCGATATACCCGTTGGAATAATTATTTGCCTTCAGAATATCGGACCAGCAAACACTGGCATCGGGTAATTCAATACCAAAAGGTGCTGAGGCTGAATTAACATTGCTATAGACATGGTTATTAAAAGGGTACTTTCCTGTAAGGAGCATCGCTCTTGCAGGTGAACATACCGGGTAATTACTGACCATTTGGGTAAGCACTAGGCTATGTTTGGAAAAGGAATCAAGAAAAGGAGTTTGCACTTTTTCCTTTCCTAAAATACCCATGGCCTGCCCGCGCCACTGGTCGGCGAGAATAATCACGACGTTAGGCTTGCTGATGCTGTTTGATTTGACAGTACCACTTTTCCCCAAAGTTGCACAGGCTATTGCGGTTAGTATAATGCCAGACAAAATCAGAACGGGCCATCTTGTAATAGTCATTGTAAACCTGTTTTAATATACCATCTAAATAAATAACCGCAAAATGCTAAAACTTGAACGCCGCAGATGAACCCGCAAAATGGCCAACCGGCAATTTGCAGTGTAGCATCTTTTGCTGATTCATCGAAGGCAGCTTTAACGTAATGGCGATTTCACTGCTTTTTTGAGACGGATCAGCCACGTACAGGATTGCCTTTCTGCCATCAATATTCTTCACCATCACAACACAGGGTTTATCGGCAGAAACCGAAAATCTTTCGTCGCTGATGGTTCCCGCCTTATGAAAAACAATTTGCAGCAGGTTTAATCCTTCGTGTTTTACTGCCTGGATGGCACTTGTATTTGCTATGATCTTTATGGATGATTTATCATATTCCGCTGCGCCTTTTAAATCTATGCCAGGCACTACGATGTAGGCGTATCCGGCTTCTGAAGGTTTTACTCCATGACTGATCCACAACTTGAATACATTGCCCGCCAAGTCATCTTTCGAACGGCTGGCATTGATTGCTGACCAGCTTCCTTTTTGCGATTGGGTACTGACAACAATGTTGGCTGCCGCGGGAAAAAAATATCCAATGCTATCGTGCCAGGTCCATGAAGGGTTCGTAAATGTGTTTACTTGTGCAACAGCCTGTGTTTTGTTATCGTATGCCACTGTGGCTTTACCTTTCAACCAGCATTGATTTATGGTGGTAACGATGTTTTCATTGCTGCCACTGGTTATGCCGGCGCCCAAACAAACAACCTCTTTGTCAAAAAAGAAATACGACTTTTTTGCTTTCACGTCGTTGTAATTCATATCATAAGTGGTTACCCCATATACGCTATCCGATACCCCACCGACAAAACCCGTACTGCCAGGCTCACCCCACTGCACTAAGGTGGGTTGATCTTTGGCAAAATCACGACCCGTTACCCCGGGAATTTTATCCCATTCCCAAACAGGCATGATGTTGTAATATTCTGAACCGCTTCGTTGAATATTCGTAGAGCCGTCCGAAAGAAATTTACCCAGCAAATTTTCTTTGTTCCCGGTTTCTGCACGAATGGTTCGGTTAGACACAGTACGGACGTTGAATGAATAATTCTTTCTTAAATGAAGCGTATAATCTCCCTTCCAAAAACAGGTGTGCGAAGGTACAATGCCATAAGCCGGTGCCTCCTGTTGTGTGATACGCTTTATAGCGTTATCGATTAAGGAAGCCTGATCGGAATTAACCTTTTTCGCGAGGGACAACAAAGAAAGACGATTGCTTTTAGCGGCAAGGGAATACTTGTCAAGGATGTCGGGCCTTGAGATTCCCCTGCCTTCGGTATTAAAATCTATATAACGGCCACGGATGGACTGTAGAAATGTCTGCGAGAAATAGGTTCCCAGTAGTTTCAATTTCTCGCCACCAAGGGCATATGCTGTTCCCTGCAACCACGAAGCCACTTTATATTCGCCGGAAAGAAAAACCAGTCCATAGCTCGATATCTGCAGTTGAGTCTTATGTTGCAAATAAGAGTAGTCATATTGCAATCCTTCTTCGGTAGTAAAAGAGATGGGTTGAAAGGCCTGACTGGTGGCAGAATCCATTAACGCCGCATTGTTTGTAATACAGGCACGATACAAATAATGAATGGCTATGTCCAGTTTGTTGGCTCCTGTTTTGTCGTAAGGGTTACCCTTCTTCATGGCATTTACCAGAGTTTCAGTTAGCCCCGGTGGCAGTGCGCTTCCGCTTTGCTGTAGCATTAACAGGATTTCTCCCAATGTTTGAGGCGTCCCGATTTCATTGTGCCACCAGTTGCTGCTCTGCGCATTTTGCAGGTCCCAATACGTTAAACCGGAAATAATCTCCGAGAGTAATTTTGTGTTTTTGTAATACTGGCCACCGGATTTCGAAATGGCAATGGCAAAGGTCTTCAATCGTTCCAGGTGAACTGCAGGTTTCCACAGCGTAATGGATTTGTCTTTATAGTCGATGTCTTTCCAACTGCCATCGGATAGCAGTTGAGGTTCGTAGAGGAGTATTTGTTTTGAAATACCGGCATCTCCCATCTCTGCCTGCAAACTCTCTACGATATTTTTTCTGATTATGGAAAAGTCCTGTTGCCCGATCGATTGTAAGGGGAACACCAAAACTGGAAGTAGCCACTTCATTATTATATTCATACGGCAGGTATTGCTATTTATAATTACAGGTATCTGCAAATTGTATCATGCATTTCGATATGGCCGGCGTTCTTATTTTTTTATCAGTGTAAGCGTATGCATAGTATTGCCAAAATTGATCTGTATCACATAAATACCCGGTGAAAATTGCGATACATCCAAATTGGTTTCGGTAGCCCCTAAGACGATTTTCTGCTTTTTCACAATCTTGCCATCCGATTGCGTTACCTGAATAGAAGCCTGCAATTCGCCTGCCGGGTGTTTTATCAGCACATTGTTTTCCGCAGGATTCGGAAATAACCGATAAACATTGCCAGCGGCATTTTTTAAAGCGACCGCATTGCTGTAAGTAAACCGGCCATCTTTGTCAACCATTTTTAAACGATAATAGTTTAACCCCGCGAGTGGGTTATCGTCAGTAGTCTGGTAGCTGTGATTTCCGGTGCCTACAGCATGCTGGGTAAGTAAAAGGGAATAATTTAATCCCTCTGCGCTGCGCTCAATGGTAAAAAGCTCAACATTTGTTTCATTGGCAGTTTTCCATTGCAACTGATTTCTTCCGGTTGGTAAAACGCTTCCTGAAAAACTCAACAAATGAAGGGGAAGTGTAATGCCGGTAATATTTATCTCAACTGAAGTAGCCGTATAATTAATATTGCCCGAAACACCTGAAGGCCAGTTTACAGATGAAAATGTTCCATTAACTGCATTTGCTGTTACGATGGTAAAAGCTTGTGCAACCTGTGGC
>JBDTEB010000313.1:0-4232 GCA_039922795.1 Chitinophagaceae bacterium | reverse complement strand
GTTTTAAGTCGGCCCGATATGATGCCAGGGGAAACAAGACCAGCAACGCTTGTCTTGAAGAACTTTCCATAAATGGAAAACGGGTGCAGGAAAATCTGAAACTGGCCACGGTTTCCAAAGGTTCTTTTTCCAGTGACGAAAGCAAAGATGCTCCGTTTGTGTTTTTGATAGAAAAAGGCGCCGCTGCCTTCAAAGATATTTTGTACAAAAAATATCACCCTGGGTATCTCACGTTGAAGAACATGCGCTACGAAGTTTATAAGGGCCTGTATAAAAACTACGACACCCTCAAAAATTTCAAGCCGTATAAATCAGGCAATACAGATTCGCTGAGCTGGAGGGTTGGGGACAAGCGCAGTGAACTCGTGATTAAAGGCAAAATTAACGTAAGCAGTGAGGGAATTTACCTCTTCAGGATCAGGGCCGGCGGTGCAGCGGCCCTATTGGTGGATGAAAAAGAGGTAACGAACAATTCGGGCACGGACGACTACACGAATGCCTGCACAGGTTCGGTCCAGCTTTCCTCAGGCTCACATCCCTTCACGATTATTTATGCGAATTACGACGACTGCCTGTTACTGGATTATGAAGGTCCTGAGATACCTTTTACCACGCTTACCACGCCCGCTTCTGAACGTCAGGTTTCCCTTCCGGTTTCACTGGAGATCGCTGTTACAGATGTTCCGGTGATGCAACGCGGGTTCATGATACACAATGGCAAGGTTGACCCTTATGCAGTATCTGCCGGGTTCGCCAGCAAAGTGAACTACGCCTATAACCTCAGTACTTTCAGTATTCTCAGTGTATGGAGAGGGAAGTATGTAGATGCATCGGATATGGGAGAGGAAAGCGGAGAACCGCAATTGCAGAAACCGCTGGGTGCCGCAGTGGAATTGCAGGGTCTGCCTTCTGTATATAATACCGATGCCATCCCCGGATCATGGCCCGATTCAGTGATCGTCGACGATAACATGTACACTAACAGGGGTTACAGACTGGATTCGCTGGGTGTGCCTGTTTATTTTTACGAATACAAAGGTTCAAAAATAGAAGACAGAATCAGTCCGGATGTTGACGGCTTACTGCGAGAGGTCACCTTCACCCGAACTACCGGTAAGGGGCAGCCGACGTTTATGCTCGCTAGTGGCAGCGTGATCGATAAACTCCCCGACGGAGCCTACGCCATCGACAACAAAGAGTTCTATATCGAATTTCCTGATCCTGCCGATCGGGATAAAGTCACGATAACCAAATTCAAGAACGGTAAATTCGGTTTATTGTGGAAAGTTAATTTCGAAAAGCAGCCGACTATTATAAAATATTCACTGATCTGGTAATAATTGATCCGGGTTAGAGATGGTACACAGATAAAAATTAAAAATTAATGATGCGCCAGTTATTATTTTTTCTTTTCATAATTATTAGTTTGCCTTCTTCCGCACAGGATCTTTCTCTTGATGGATTAATTTGCGAAGGTCGTGTGAATCCTGTGGGTGTAGGTGCTCCAAAACCAAAATTTAGCTGGCAGATCGTCTCCAACCTGCGGAATTCACGGCAGACCGCATATCGCATATTGGTCTCCGGTAGTATGAAAGATCTTATCGCAGGAAAAGGGGAGATTTGGGATAGCGGGAAAAAAATGACCGCCGAGTCAGTACAGGTGGAATATGCCGGGGTGAAATTGAAACCCGCCACCCGTTATTTCTGGAAAGTTCAGTGCTGGGATAATCGAGGGCAGGTATCATTTTTTAGTCCCGCGCAGCATTTTACTACAGGTCTTTACGAGAAGTCCGATTGGGCTGGCGCAAAGTGGATCGGGTATGAAGATCTTGAAGACAGCATGCGCGTTCGGCCCGGAGTTCATGGGGATGGAAATAGTCTGGGTGAGAAAGCCCTGAAAAGGTCCGTGTCTCCATTATTCCGTAAAGAGTTCACGATAGCCAAACCGGTTCGGTCAGCCGTCATTTTTATCTCCGGTTTGGGCCAGTACGAGATGGAAGTGAATGGTCAGAAATACGGCGATGATTTTCTTTCGCCCGGCTGGACAAATTATGACAAGACGTGCCTGTACAACAGTTATGACATCGGTAAACAATTAAAGCAGGGGAAAAATGCCCTTGGGGTGATCGTAGGCAATGGTTTTTATTACGTGAACCGCGAACGATACCGAAAGATGGTAACGGCATTCGGGATGCCAAAAATGATCTGTCGCCTCGTTATACGATATACTGACGGTAAGCAACAAACGATAATATCGGGAACGGACTGGAAAACTTCGCCATCTCCGGTTACTTACAACAGTATCTACGGCGGAGAAGATTATGATGCAAGAATGGAGCAGGCAAACTGGAGCGGCGTGGGCTTTGACGATGGGAAATGGAAGCAGGCACTGGCCGTAAGGGAACCAACAGGAAAACTGGTGGCGGACCAGAACTATCCTGTGAGGGTGAATCAATCACTAAAGGTCCGTTCCATCACTCACCCGAAGGCAGGGATTTATATGTATGATTTCGGACAGAATGCTTCCGGGATACTGGAGATCAAAGTTCAGGGGAAAAGGGGCGACACCATTAAAATCTTTCCTTCTGAACTTATTAATGCACAGCTGCTGGCCAACCAGAGTAACACCGGTGCCCCATATTATTTTTTTTATACACTTAAAGGTGAGGGCGTTGAAACCTGGCGGCCCCGTTTTACCTATTACGGATTTCGCTATGCGCAGGTGGAAGGAGCTCATCCCGACTCCGTTGCAGGCGCGGGAGCAAGCTTGAGCAGCATGGTATTTCTTCATACGGGAAATTCCGCCCCGGTTATCGGCAACTTTACCAGCTCTAATCAATTGTTTAATAAAACGTTTACCCTGATCGACTGGGCAATAAAGTCTAACCTGCAGAGCGTGGTCACAGACTGCCCACACCGCGAGAAACTGAGCTGGCTGGAGGAGGACTACCTGATGGGCGGTTCCATTCACTATAACTATGATGTGTACCCGCTCTACCGGAAATTAATTTACGATATGATGGACGCCCAAACAGATGCCGGTTTGATCCCTGATATCTCCCCGGAATTTGTGGAATTTGGTGGTGGCTTCAGGGATTCACCCGAATGGGGAAGTGCGGGAGTAGTGCTTCCCTGGATGCTTTACACCTGGTATGGGGACAAAGACATCGTGAGAACCGCTTACCCGATGATGAAACGTTATGTCAATTATCTCGAAGGCAAATCTACAGGCCATATCCTCTCTTATGGCCTTGGTGACTGGTACGATCTGGGTCCGAATTTTCCCGGCTCTGCGCAGCTGACACCCATCCCGCTCACCGCTACCGCAACATTTTATTACGATGCCAGCCTGCTAAGCAAGATGGCGGGACTAATAGGGATAAAAGAAGACTCCATGATGTATTCCAGCCTCGCAGGGCAGATAAAAGAGGCTTTCAACAGGAAATTTTACGATGCAAAATCAAAAGTGTACGCTACAGGAAGTCAGACATCGATGGCCATGCCACTGGTGGTAGGGCTGGTAGATGATCATGATAAACCTGGTGTTGTCAAAAACCTGATCGACTCCATTTATGCCAATGGAAAAGCGTTGACTGCAGGAGATGTGGGTTACCACTATCTGGTAAAAGCACTTGCGGACAATGGCGGTTCGCAACTTCTTTTTGACATGAACAACCGCGACGATGTTCCGGGTTACGGCTATCAGATTAAAAAGGGGGCCACCTCACTCACCGAATCCTGGCCGGCGTTAAGAGAAGTCTCCAACAATCACCTTATGCTTGGTCATATCATGGAATGGTTTTACAGCGGCCTGGGAGGCATAGGCGCAGAAGATGACGCGATCGCTTTTAATAAACTCATCATCCGGCCCAATCCAGTTGGCGACATCACGTGGACGAAATGCAGTTTCGTTTCTCCGTACGGCAGCATCACCAGCAACTGGTCGCTGAATGGAGAGAATCTTGATATGGAGGTGGTTATCCCCCCAAATACTTCAGCAACTGTTTATGTGCCCAAAGCATTTGAAGGTATCATTAAAGAAGGTTCGGTTTCTCTCGACCGGCAAAAGGACATTCTTCAAAGCCACTCGCCGGAAGGCGTCAGGATCTTAAAGATCGGTTCCGGAAGCTACCATTTCACTGTGTCAAAAAAACTTGAATGAGCGAAAACATCTTCAAAGTTTGGTCGGCAACCTCTGCCAAAAAAATAATGCTTACCTCCCGTGCAGATCA
>JBDTEB010000312.1:0-18632 GCA_039922795.1 Chitinophagaceae bacterium | reverse complement strand
AATCCTGCTCTGCAGATTTTCCTCGGCAACACTAAAAGGCAGGTCTTTAAAGGCAGGCTTAAGTGCTTTTAAAAATGACTGATAAATATCTGCGATGGCAATGATCTCGTAAGGGTTTTCCAGGTTTTTACTCAGCTCCTCTGCATCACTCACTGAATGCCCGGTTGAATATTCCGATGGCATCAGCACTGCCTTCACATTGCCGGCTCCCAATGCTTCGCAGGCCAGTGCTAAAACGACTGCGCTATCCACGCCGCCGCTGCTACCAAGAACCGCTTTTTTGAAACCCATTTTCTGGAAGTAATCCCTGATACCCAATATCAGCGCCTGCTTTATCTGATGAATATTGTTATCATCGGTAAGAAATTCAATGATCTTTTCCGGATCCTGCAACCTCGATACTCTTTGTTCCATTTCAAGACCGCCGCCGTTAAGAATTTGCATGCCCCTGCTGGCATCCTGTTGAGGTGAACTGGTATCCCACGCTGCCTCGTCCCATTCTATCACAGCAAAATCTTCCTCGAAATATTTCAGTTCTTTCCTGATATTCCCATGCCTGTCAAAAACAAGGCTTCCACCGTCAAATACAACTTCAGTCTGGCTGCCAATGGCATTGCAATAAAAGAGAGGCAATTTATATTTTACAGCGTTTGCACGAATTACTTCCTTCCGGTCTTCATCATGATCATAGTCAAAAGGGGAAGCAGAAATATTGATCATCAGGTCAGGTGACTGTTTAATCAGGCTGTCCATAGGGCAGGCAACGTAAAGCGGATTGTCGCCGATATTCCAGATGTCTTCACAGATGGTGAGGGCAATCTTCTTTCCTTTGAATTCAATCACGTTCCAATCCATCGCAGGCTCGAAATATCGATATTCATCAAAAATATCATAGGTGGGAAGAAGTGTCTTATTGGCCACACCGATCACCTCTCGTTTATATATCATGACCGCCGAATTGAAAAGGTCCTTCCCCTCAATCTGCGGGTTTTTCTGCGGTACGCCAATGATGACCGCGATTTCATCAGTGAGGGGCTTAATGTCTTCAATGCCCTGGTAACATTTGGCAATAAAATCACTGAATTCCAGGAAATCCCTGGGCGGGTAACCGCAGACCGAGAGCTCTGAAAACACAACCAGTTCTGCACCCTCTTCCCGGGCTTTCCTGATTCCATTAATGATCTTCCCTACATTGTTTTCGAAATTACCGATATGATAATTCTGTTGTGCCAGTGCTATTTTCATCAGACGAGATTTAATATTGCCCCTTTGTACCTTAAAGTATTCCCATATAGTTATACCGTCGTAAAATTACAAAAGATAAATCGTGAACTTTGCGCTTTGGTTTGATTCCAGAATCCATATCAAAGATCCATGATGCCATTACACGAAATGACGCGGCTTAGTACATTCGTAATCCTTATTTCTTTTGGCTTTGCAGCCTGCAACAACAGCCAGGGGCCTGATGTCTCGGCGGTTAAGATTTCAGCGCCCATTGAGCGTTTTGACGACTATTTCTTTACAAAATTTGATACCACCAACGCGAGGGAAAGCCTGGTAAAAATGCAAACGGCATATCCTTATTTCACCAGGGATTTTATTACAAACATATTGGGTCTGCCGTTGGGCAACTTGAAGGCCGACAGCATTCCCGCGATGACCATTTCAGAAATCAAGAGATTCAAAAGTCTTACCCAACCGATTTACGGCATGCTTTCAGCGCGTTTTCGCAATACTGCTACTATTCGCAAGGGTATTGAAATTGGCTTTAGTCATCTGCACTACTATTATCCGGCATATCGTATTCCCCGGGTGGTGATGTACCTGGGACCATTTAATGCACCTGGCGTAGCGCTCACCAATGACGCTCTGGCCATCGGTCTGCAGTTATTTGCAGGAAAAGATTTCAGCTTTTACACCACCCCAACGGGCATGGAGATGTTTCCCGCATACATCTCCCGCACGTTCGAACCGGAATACATTCCGGCAAACTGTATGAAGGTCATCATCGGAGATTTATACCTGGACAGAAAAAAAGGCCGTCCACTGATTGAAGAAATGATCGAGAAAGGCAAAGACTGGTACTTGCTGAATAAACTGCTTCCGGGAGAAGCAGATTCTCTAAAGACAGGTTTCACCGCATCGCAATTAAATTTTTGCGAGAAAAGTGAAGGCATGATCTGGAACGCCATTCTTCAGGGAAGTGATTTATACACTACGGACCCTACCATTATTCAGAATTATATTGGTGAATCTCCGAAGACTCCAGGGATGCCCGATGCGGCGCCGGGTAATATTGGCCAATGGATCGGATATCGTATCGTAATGCAATACGCCTCAAAAAATGAGAAATTAAGTCCGGATGAGATTATGAAAACCGACCCGGCAAAACTCTTTGCTGAATCGAAATACAAACCCCGTTAGATTGCTGTAACAGGCTTTTGTCCCAGTTTTTTCATTGTCAGCGTGTGCGAAACGATCGATTCGGTTACTGTTCGGAAAGAGTGATAAGGAAGGTTAAATTGTTTGCAGGTTCGCTCCACAATATGGCTTATGGCCGGATAGTGAATATGACTGATCCTTGGAAATAAATGGTGCTCGACCTGGTAATTTAATCCGCCGACGAACCAGTTAACCAATTTGTTTTTCGGCGCAAAATTAGCCGTCGTTTTAACCTGGTGGATCGCCCATTCGGAATCGATCATTTTATCATCGATACCCACTGAATCGAACTCCGGCCCCTCGACAGAATGGGCTAGCTGGAAGGTATAAGCGAGAATTACACTCACCACGATACCCATCGTCACATAGCCAACAAGCCAGGCCTGCCATCCAACACAAAGGATAGGAATGACTACATAAAACAACATATACAATACCTTGCTGATCCAGAAAATGATATGCTCGCCGGCATCCATACTTTGAAGGGGGGTATTGTTAATCTTCTTTGTAAAATAGCGATTGTAATCGCTGAATCCAACCCACATGAAGATCGTCATTGAGTACACAAAGGGCAGATAAATATGTTGAAAACGATGGATCGGAGACCATTTCTGGGTTGGACTCTGCCTGAGTAATTTAGTCATGGAGATATCATCATCCGCACCCTCAATATTGGTATAGGTATGATGAATAATATTATGTTTCTGCTTCCAGAGAAATGCATTGCCCCCCAACGCATTCAGGGAATGGCCCAGCAGGTTATTCATCCATTTTTTGCTGGAGTAACTTCCATGACAGGCGTCATGCATCACGTTAAAACCAATACTTGCAAGCAATGCGCCCACAACAGCACTTAAAAAAATGGCCAGTACCGCTGGCATCGAAACAGTGAGTAAAAGAACATAAATAAGAATGGTAGCCGGTATCAGGATCACCGTTTTTGAATACAGGGCCCAGTTACCCGTTTTCTTTATTTCTTTTGAGGAGAAGTACTGATCAACATTTTTTTTAAGGGTCGCATAAAAAAGACTTTGCTTATTGTTGAATGTAATCTTTGACATCTGTATAAGTATTAAGCGACTGAAACAACCTGTGATGGTTTTTCACCCAGCTTTTTCATCATCCTGAAATGTGAGGCAATAGAGGCAGACATGGTATTGTATGAATTGTAAGGGAGGTCAAACTGCTTACAAGCCTTTTCTACGATCGGACTGAGCGCCTGATAATGTACATGACTGATTCTTGGGAAAAGATGGTGTTCTACCTGGTAGTTAAGACCGCCAACATACCAGTTGATGAGCCAGTTTTTCGGAGCAAAATTCGCTGTGGATTTTACCTGGTGAGCCGCCCATTCGTTCTCAATTTGTTTGGGCTCAATGCCTGCAGATTGAAATTCAGCATGTTCAACAACATGAGCCAGTTGAAACACAAGAGCCAGGGTCAATCCCATTGTGATATGAACGAAAGTAAAACCGATTGCCCATTTACCTGCGCCAACAACAGCAATAGGAATAACAACATAAAATATGGCATACATGAGCTTACTCACCCAGAAGATCGTATGATCTGCGGTGGACATTTGTTGCAGCGGCGTAGTGAAAACCTTTTTCTTGAAATATTTATTGAAGTCCATCATGCTCACCCAGGCAAAAGAAGAGATGGCGTAAACCAGAACCACGTAAATATGTTGAAACCGATGTGCAGGCACCCACTTCTGGGTTGAACACTGGCGCATCAGCGGACTTTTCGCGATATCATCATCGATGCCATCAACATTGGTGTAGGTATGATGGACAATATTGTGTTTGAATTTCCAGATAAAGGCATTTCCACCAAGAGCATTCAGCGACAGTCCAAGCAAGTCATTTACCCACTTTTTACTGGAATAACTGCCGTGACAGGCATCGTGCATCACGTTAAAGCCTATGCTTGCCAACACAAACCCTTCCAGCGCACAAACCGCTAAGGCCAGTGCTGTTGGCAGGTTAGCAAAAAGCAACAATAAATAACCGGTAATAGCTGCTGTAAATAAAATGATCGTTTTCCAGTATAATGACCAATTGCCTGTCTTTTTTATCTCCTGTGAAGCAAAATATTGATCGACATTCTTCTTGAGCGTAGCGTAAAAAAGAGATTTTGTGGTGTTGAACGTGACTTTTGACATAGTATGTATTAAGAAGGCAAACAAAAAATTCGTAATACGACTGGGCTGCTTACAACTTCGGCGCTCGAAGGTACTCTATTTAGCCCTGAGCTTCAAATATGCATCGTCAAAGCTTTGTCATTTCCTATAGCTATAACAAAGTATTACGAAGGGGGAAAACCTTGTCATCTGAGTAGCCAGGAGTTGTGCTTTAGCCATTTAGCTATGACAAATACTATTTTCGCTGGTACCAGGCCCACCAGATCAGTAGCCCCTGTCCCGGAATCAATCTTAGCCAGGCGATGACAGCCTTTGCACAAAGATCTCCGAGACTACATCCGCTGATCCTGATCATTTCAATATGCGCGGGAATGAATGCAAGCAACATTGCGATGATACAGCAGGCGGCAAGCTTTCTCGTTGGCTGAAAAGCCAGCATCATGCCCAACCCGATCTCGATTACACCCGAAGCGCTAATCAGAAAGGCATGGGCAGGGATATAGGACGGCATGATCTTCAGGTAGATCTGTGGGTGCACAAAATGGTTCACCCCGGCTCCAATGTAAAGCAGGCACTGCAGCCAAAGGCTTATTTTTCTCATTCCATTCCGGGACGAGGGCTGCATCAAAGATTTATGCATATCGGTGAATTTTGTCATTTAGCAGATCATTGCTCCATTCGTTCTCCTCTGTTAAAAGATAAAAACCAGAGCTATTTATCGAGAAGCTATAAAGGAACCATTGACCCCGCAGGGGTGGGACAAAGATCTTTGATCCTACCGGATCTTCTCCTTCAACAATTTCCTGGTATCCTGCATATCTGTAATATCCCGGAAGGCATCTTTGGGCACAAGAAAAAAGGAGCGGCTGTCAAAATACAAGTGAAAAAAATTGGGACTTTCAACGAATTTGCTAAAAACACTATACTCCCACGCCTTTACACCACGCTCATTTTCAAGTCTTACTTCGTTATCGAGGAATTGCATGGTGAAATGGTCCTTGAACGTCATTGCTTTTCTGTAAATACTTCCCGGCAGAATTTTCCATATCACCAGGATGAGTATAAACCACAAAACCGAAAAAAAGAGGAATGGCAAAGGCTGGATTTTTTTGAAAGCAAAGAGTATCGCCGAAAGAATTGCAAAAACATTAACCAGGATAAGCAGAATCCTGATTTCTGGCCGTGTAAGAAAATGATACCTTAAAGCCTGGAGCACCTGTTTTTTTTCATATCCGAAACTAATTGTCATGTTCTGCTATAATTACGAAGGCTGAATAATCATATTTGTTGATAGAAATTACTATCGCAATAATAGTGAAACTATTCATGCTGCGTATTTGACGGAAATTTTTCGAAAGATAGTCAGGGATATGTTTTTGTGTTTCTCTAAGCCAGAAAGCTTGGCCGGATTACTTAATTTTCAACAAATTTTGATTGATCATGAGCAGAATTTATCGTTGGGGGATACTGGGGCCAGGACGGATAGCAGAGAAATTCTCGCGCGCGCTTGATCATACCGAAGGCAACGAAGTGTACGCTGTGGCTTCGCAAGACCTCGAAAAAGCGAAAGAATTTGCATCCCTGCACCAGGCAAAAAAGGCTTACAAGGGTTATCAACAGCTGGTGGAGGATCCTCAGGTGGATATAATATATATCGCCACGCCACATGCCTTTCATGCCGGGCAGGCTGCTCTTTGCCTTAAACACAAAAAACCGGTGCTCTGTGAAAAGCCGCTGGCTCTCACATACAAGGAAGCGCAGACCGTGATCGGACAGGCTAAAAAAGCAGGGGTATTTTTTATGGAGGGAATGTGGTCATCCTGTATGCCCGCTATTCGAAAAGCATTGTCTATAATCGAACAAGACATCATTGGACCGGTGGAGTTTCTGAGAGCGGATTTCGGCTTTGCTGCGCCATACGATCCGAATGGACGGCTTTTTAATCTCGCACTCGGTGGTGGGGCCCTGCTCGATGTGGGCGTTTATCCTGTTTTTCTCGCGCACCAGTTTCTGGGCGAACCGAAAACGATCCATTCCGTCGGAAAATTGGCTCCAACTGGCGCTGATGAATATTGCAACATGCAGTTTCAGTACGACGGTGGACAAACAGCCATGATTTATGCTTCTATCACCGTAAAAACATCCCTCACTGCCGAGATAGCCGGTTCAAAGGGCCGAATTTACCTGACAGCTCCGTTCTATAAATCCAACAAACTCATACTTGAATTAAATAACGGCGAAACGAACTCCTTCGATTTTCCGCATGAAGTGAACGGTTTTGAATTCGAGATCAGGCAGATCGCCGCATGTCTGGACCAGGGACTGCTGGAAAATCCCTGGATGCCGCACGAGTACACGCTGGCCATGGCAAGGGTAATGGGTACCGTGGCCCGGCAGGTAGGCCTTGATTATGGAAGGGAATAGCACCTTCAGCCCTAACAAACCGTCAATCAAAACAACCAGGCAAACCAACGATAATCAGGAGGCTAACTTTGACGCATCGGGCGTACGGGGAGAATTAAGCAGGGTAAAGCGGAAAACTTTTCGCATTTTTGTATTCAACCAATCCATATCTCTGAATGAAGCAGGTCATCTACCAGGGCTTGGTTAACAAAAAACAGAAAGGACAAAAATCATTTGCAGTACTTATTGATCCCGACAAGGTTCATAAGGGCTCACTCGACCATTTGATCCAATTGTCTATCGAGGCAGATGTTGATTACCTTCTTGTAGGTGGTAGCCTCGTCGTTTCCAATCACCTCGACGACTGCATCCACCATATTAAAAAACATTGTACCATTCCGGTTATATTGTTTCCGGGAAGTCCTTCGCAGATCTCCCGGGAAGCTGATGCTCTCTTATATCTTTCCCTGATCTCTGGAAGAAATTCCGAACTGCTTATTGGCCAGCATGTTATCTCCGCCCCATTTGTAAAACAAAGCGGGCTCGAAATCATTTCTACCGGTTATATGGTGATCGATGGAGGTGCCCCCACGACTGTCTCCTATATCTCCAATTCGTTTCCTATCCCATCTGATAAAAATGAAATAGCGCTGTGTACGGCGATGGCGGGCGAAATGCTGGGAATGAAACTGATTTACATGGATGCAGGCAGCGGAGCAAGCCGGCCAATCAATGTATCCATGATAGAGAAGGTTGCCAGGTCTATTGAGGCGCCACTCGTGGTGGGAGGGGGCATTTCAGATCCCGAGAAGGCCTATCTGAACTGTAAGGCGGGTGCCGACCTGATCGTTGTCGGGAACGCCATTGAAAAAGAAGTGTCTCTGATCATGGAAATGAGCGCAGCCATCCATTCGGTGCCTGTTCTTCTTCCCTGATCGCGAGAAGGAGATACTGCAGAGAACAGCTTTCAAATTCTTCAAAGACAACAGCTGCGCCAGACCGTTAGTTTCCTATTTTAATGTTGAAGTATCAACGCGGGATGGTGTATCCTTTCCATTGATGATGCTTACTGAACTTTTTGCGATGGCCTTGATGATCATCGCCATATTGTTCAGGTCAAGTGTTTCAATTTCGTCATCCACGGTGTGGTAATATTTTTCGCTGTCCATCTTCGAAGTTGAAATGGTGTGAGCGGGCACACCAAGCCTGGCAAGGGTTGCATTATCGGAACGATAGAAAAGATTTTCTGTGATGTAAGGATCAGGATGAAAAGTAAACTCTGTGCCCTTTAAATTCTTCGCCAGTATCTCCCCCATATTGGTTTTTTCGTAACCCGTTATGTAAGCAGAGTTATTTCCCCATTTTGAATCGGTTCCGATCATCTCGATATTGAACATGGCCATTACAGTTGCCGGATCGAACTGCTGCGAAAAATATCTCGCTCCATAACCGCCGGATTCTTCCGCGGTAAATGTAGCAAAGACGATTGTTCTCTCGTTGTTTCCTAACTGCTTGAAATATTTGGCCAGCATGATCACTGCGGTGGTTCCTGCGGCATCATCGTTGGCGCCATTAAATATGGAATCTCCGTTCACAGGTTTTCCGATGCCCAGGTGATCATAATGTCCTGAAAAAATCACGTACTCATTCTTTTTGGATTTGCCTGGAATAATGCCTACCACATTAGCCAGTTTCTGAGCTACGACATCCTGTTTGATAGTAATATCAAAAACTGGCGATGCTTTTGCCGCCACGATAAAAACGACAGATATTTCGCTTTTAAAAAAACGACGGCTCAATCTTCCCAGGTAGTTAATACTGCGCGGGAAACTGGTGTCAACAACCACAATCAGGTTTTTTTTCATCGCCATCATGCGCGCAGCTTCTGTTGCAAGATTCACCCCCGCCTTAATTTCCATCATTTCATATCCCGACTTTTCTGTCAGATGCAATACAGGCAATGCAGAGATCACAACCAGTTGCGAAGCCTTTACTTCTTCATCATTAAATTTACCGGTAACTTCTTTGATAATTGGACTAAGCACTTCGAATGGCTGCCTGAAACCTGTTGCACCGGGCAGCATCTTCAAGCCTGCCGCTTTAAATTCTGCGGAAATAAAATCTGCCGCTTTTTCTATCCCTTCGGTAAAAGGTTTTCTTCCACCCATATCATCCGAAGACAACACTCTTTCAATCCTTTCTACTTCCTTAGGATTAAAATATTTATCCTGATCTTTCTGCGCAAAAAGATTTCCACCAAGGCATACCAGGGCTGTGATCGCTAAACAATATATTCTCATGAAAATTGATTGATGAACCCTTTTCGGGTTGGCGAAACTAAGAATAATCGGTGAATCAAAGGCTCATCATCTCCTTGAACTTAACCGTCTGCCTTCTGCTGACTTCGATTTTTTCACCTCCCCTCATATCAAGCAAAAGACCACCGTTAAAGTATGGCTCGATCTTGTCGATCATCCTCAGGTTTACGATATGTTTGCGGTTTGCCCGGAAGAAAGTTTTTTCGTCAAGCCGCTCTTCAAGCGCGTTGAGTGATTTCAGGATGAGTGGTTTATTGGTTCCGAAATACACTTTAGCATAATTTCCAATGCTTTCAAAAAGCCTGATCTCCCCCAGTTTTACGAACCAGCAACGTTCTCCATCTTTTACAAACACCTGTGATTCATCGTCAAGAAGACTACGGTTTACAAATCCCGAAATAGCCAGTGCGCCGTTATTGAAATCTTTATCTTCCTGATGCTGTAATTTCTGGATGGCGTCGGCAAGTCTCCGGGGTTCTACCGGTTTCAGCAGGTAGTCGAGTGCATTAACCTCGAAGGCTTTCAATGCATATTCATCGTAAGCTGTGGTAAAGATCACATGGGGAACTTTCGTTAGGTCTCCCAGCATTTCAAAACCGGTTTTCCCCGGCATCTGAATATCTAGGAAGATAAGATCAGGGTCCAGGGCGTCGATCCGTTCGATGCCTTCACTGGCATTGGCCGCCTCTGCGATAATATCTATTTCAGGGAATTCCAACAGCAGCTTTCTTAGCTCGGTCCTGGCCAAACGTTCGTCGTCGATTAATATGGCTTTGATCATTCTGAGAGTGAGCTTTAAGCTATAAGCTCTGAGTTTTTAGTCGTTAGTAATTGGTTTTAGTTCGAGCGGTCTGATGGTTAGCGCTTGAGCTAACAGTTAGGATCTAATTTACACCAGCTGCACCCCCAGCGGCATCCTGATCCTCGCTTCAACCATTCGGTCTTTTGTTTCGTTGATCTGAAAATCGGATTGGCTCCCATACATCATCTGAAGCCGGTTCTGCGTACTCACGAGACCGAATCCGTCGAGATTGGGAGAGCTATTGAGAAATCCTGAATTCTGCACCTTTAACTCATGGAAATTCTGGTAAAAACGGGATGTGACGCGTATAATTCCTCCTTCAACCTGCTTGCTGATGCCGTGTTTGATTCCGTTCTCAACCAGAGTCTGGAGCATCATGGGCGGAACCGGAAGACCGAGCGTTTCCTCGTCAATATCGTATTCAATTTTCAGCCGGTCTTCAAATCGGATATATTCGAGGGCCAGGTAATCCTTCACAATACCCAGCTCTTTTTCAAAAAGCACCGTCTCCACTTTTTCAGCCTGCATGCTGCTTCTCAAGATATTGCTCAGTTCGGTGACCGCCGTTCGCGCTCTTACCGGGTTTTCATCAACGAGTGCTCGAATGCTGTTCAGGGCATTAAAAATAAAATGAGGATTTATATGTGCCTTGATGGTTTTAAGTTCCAGCTCCTTTACCAGGCCCTCAAGCTTGAGCGTATCAATTTGTTGCTTCTGGTTTTTTTCGACGTAATGATAGATAAAATAGATACAGTTCCAAATAAAGAAAAATATAAACCAGTAAAAAGCATTGAGCATGCCCAGTTTGGTATTATCCATCCCTACCTCCAGCTTACCCTTGAGATTGATGAGATCTCTGAAGCCGGTTTCAAAGATGCCGGTAGCGAAAGCAAAAACAAGTGTGATAACTACAAACCCAATCAATTGCTTTTGAAGCGGTTTTAGCATTACATGACTGCGGTGAATAACCATCCGCATCAAATGAGAGAAAATCAATCCCAATGTCACAAAAACCAGCAACCTCCACGCCCAGTTTGTGCTTAGATTTTTTTCAAAAGTAGCAGCGAAAAAGGCGTTGATAAAAACATACAGTCCCCATCCCACAAACTGGTAGATCCAATATTCAGAAATCCGTTTAGTCATATTTTCAAAGCTATCCATAACTGGGCGAGAATTGAACCGCTTTTACATTAGTGGTGATTATGCCAGGCCTGGTGGCAGAATATGCCTGGCCTCTTTTGCTAATATAAGCCAAATGATAGTTAAAACATTGAAACATCCAGACCACCCCGGGGCTATTTTGTTTATGAATGCTGCACTCGGGATTCAACGATAAACATTATTTTGCTGATATTTTGTACGTTCAAGCCATTCAATGCCCCCCTTACCCATGCAGATAACACCCGGACCGCTGCTTTCAAGGATCGGATCACCCGCCGATCTGAAATCCCTGTCGAGAGAAGATCTTCATCAGGTTTGCGAGGAACTGAGGCAGTATATCGTTGACGTAGTTAGTGTTCACGGCGGTCATTTCGGGGCCAGCCTCGGGGTGGTTGAACTCAGCGTTGCCCTTCATTATGTATATGATACCCCATACGATCAGCTGGTCTGGGATGTCGGTCACCAGGCCTACGGTCACAAGATCCTTACGGGAAGAAAAGATAATTTTGAAACCAATCGCAAATACAACGGCCTCAGCGGTTTTCCAAAAAGAAGCGAAAGTGAATATGATACTTTTGGCGTAGGTCATTCTTCCACATCAATTTCTGCAGCTCTCGGAATGGCCATTGCTGCGAAATACAAGGGTGAAGACCGCAAATCGATCGCCGTAATCGGCGATGGAGCACTTACTGCGGGTATCGCCTTCGAGGGCATGAACCATGCTGGTGTTGCCGATGCCGATGTGCTCATCATTCTTAATGACAACTGCATGAGCATCGATCCCAACGTGGGTGCGCTCAAGGAATATCTTACTGACATTACTACCTCAGGAACCTATAATAAATTCAAGGATGATATCTGGAAAGCGCTTGGCAAACTGCCTATTGGCGGTAATTTCAGTCGCGAGATCGCCAGCAAACTCGAACACAGCATTAAGGGTTTTGTAAGCAAAAGCAGCAATCTCTTCGAGTCTCTCAATCTTCGATACTTCGGCCCCATCGATGGCCACAACATCACCAAGCTCGTAGATACGCTTAACGATCTCAAAAAAATTTCCGGACCAAAAATCCTCCACATCATAACGGTCAAGGGTAAGGGCTATTCGCTGGCTGAAAAAGATCAAACGAAATGGCATGCACCTGGCCTCTTCGACAAGATCACCGGGGAAATCTTCAAGAAAAAATTCGAAACCCCGCAGCCGCCCAAATACCAGGATGTGTTTGGCCATACGATCATAGAACTGGCGGAAAAAAATCCGGCAATCATGGGTGTTACTCCGGCTATGCCGTCGGGATCATCACTGAAATTTATGATGGACAAGATGCCCGATCGCGCCTTTGACGTTGGCATCTGTGAACAACATGCAGTTACCCTCAGCGCTGGATTGGCCACACAGGGCATGCGTGTTTATTGCAATATCTATTCATCATTCATGCAAAGAGCCTACGACCAGGTAGTGCATGATGTGGCCATCCAGAGTCTGCCTGTTGTGCTATGTCTCGATAGGGCCGGTTTGGTAGGAGAAGACGGTCCAACCCATCATGGTGCTTATGACATTCCTTTTATGAGATGTATTCCGAATATGATCGTGAGCGCACCGATGAATGAACCGGAACTCAGAAATCTTATGTATACGGCACAGTTGCCAACCACAAATAAACCCTTTGTAATCAGATATCCCAGAGGAGAAGGGGTGACGCCCGAATGGAGAACTGAAATGAAGGAAATTAAGATCGGGACCGGCCGCAAGATCAAGGACGGTACGGGGCTGGCTGTTCTTACCATAGGGCATCCCGGCAATTTTGCCGCTGCGGCCATCCGCGCGGTAAAAACTGACGGATACGATCCCGCACATTACGACATGCGTTTTGTAAAACCGCTCGATGAAGAAATGCTTCATGAGGTTTTTCAAAAATTTAATCAGATCATCACCGTGGAAGACGGAACCATTGTTGGAGGCTTTGGTTCTGCCATACTCGAATTCATGTCGGAAAATGGTTATCAGGCATCGGTAAAAATGCTCGGTATCCCCGATCATCTCGTAGAACACGGCACATTGAAACAACTCTATAAAGAATGTAATTACGATATGGAAGGGATCGCGGAAGCCATCCGCAAAATAATGTCTGCAAAGCCTGTCGTCTTATCAGAACAGTTGTAAGGTCAGTGGGTCGTTATCCCTTTCAGGGTTAAATTCGAGCAGGAAATTATTTCTTCCCTCACCCGTGCTGATGCTTAGGAAATTCATCTGAATGAGTTCCAGCAGGGACAGGAACATGAAAATTGCCTGCAACCTGTTTTCGGCATTTTCAAAAATTTTTTCAAAAGAACAGGTACGCTCTTTCTTCAATTGCTCAAAAAGCCTTTGGCGACTTTCTTCCATGGTGAACTCATATTGCACCACGGTATGTACTGGCTTGTGATTGCGATCATACACCCTCTGCATCACTTTCTCGAAAGATTTCATCAGCTTAAAAAGGGTGATAGCCTGGATCTCCGTGCCTTCCCCGGCTTCTTCGCCGATTGCTGAAAGATCTTTATGCAGGTTGCCCCTTTTTACCATCAGCATGCGCATGGCTTCCATCTCGGCCATCTGGGCAGCAGCTTCTTTAAACTTCTTGTACTCAAGGATTTTATCAACCAGCTCCTGGCGTGGATCAATCTCCTTGCCTTCAGCATCAAGCTCTTTGCGGGGCAACAGAAGCCTCGCCTTGATGCGCATCAGGGTGGAAACAAACAAAATAAATTCACTCGAAAGTTCAATATTTAATTTCTCTCCCGAGTGAATGAAATCAAGGAAATCATTGATTATCCTTGTGATCGGAATATTGTAAATATCCAGTTCGTCTCTTTCGATAAAGAACAAAAGCAGGTCGAATGGACCTTCGAACTGGGGAAGCTTGATCTGGTAAGTAGGTGTATTCACTATCCTCAAACGGGTTTAAGAACAGCAATATTACACATTATTATCTCGCATGAAAAAGCCTCTTCCTATGGTTTGGCAGCCAATGAATCACGAATCTCCATGAGCAATTTTTCTGAAGTGGTAACGGCCGGAGGTACTACCGGTGAGGCTGCTTCCTTTTTCTTCATAGAATTCACTGCCTTGATAACAAGGAACAGCACGAACGCCACGATAATAAAATTGAGGCTTACCGACAGAAAATTTCCGATCTTGATCCCGGGCCCTATCACAAGCTTCTCCCAGCCACCGGAGGGAAGTATAGGGTTGATAAGGGGCATCACCACGTCATCAACAAGTGATGAAACGATCTTTCCAAATGCAGCACCGATAATAACACCAATTGCCAGATCAATCACGTTACCCTTGACGGCAAATTCTTTAAATTCTTTCAGCAGACCCATATAATTATTGTTTGATTAAAAAAAAATATCGTTATTTTTTGATACCAGGGTATTGCATTTTGAAACCCTTAAGCGTTTCAAGCACAATGGAAGCAATGGAATATTCCTTATACCAGTTCTGGTCGGAAGGAATTATATGCCATGGGACCTTGTCGCAAAATTTGAAACAATCATTGTACATCTCCATATAAAGATCCCAAAGCTTCGCCTCAGCAAAATCATTCTCATTGTATTTCCATTGCTTGGTAGGATCAACAATTCTTTCATTCAGCCTTTCTTTCTGCTCTTCGGGAGAGATGTGCAAATAGAACTTTAATATCCTGGTATGGCCGTGCTCCTCGATCAGCGACTCAAAATCATTGATCGCATTCATCCTTTTGTGTGCAGTATCATCATCACACCATTTGTGAACCCGGGTAATAAGTATGTCTTCATATTGCGACCTGTTGAAGATCTGTATCATTCCTTTTGCCGGTGTTTCCTTGTGGATTCTCCAGAGAAAATCATGCGCAAGTTCTTCCTGGGATGGAGTTTTGAAGGATTTTACGGTAACTCCCTGAGGATTAAGGGCTCCGAAAACGTTCCTGATAACGCCGTCCTTTCCACTGGCGTCCATACCCTGGATCACAATCAGCAAGGCATGCTTATTTTCTGCGTACAAAAGATTCTGTAGTTCGTTAAGTTTTTCAACAATATCTTTTGTCTCGTCCTTGGTAGCCTGCTTGTCAAGATCTTTTGGGGCGCGGGTGTCAATATCCTGCAGTTTGCCACTCATGAGGTTTCTATTTATTTGAAGATAAAATTAATTTTTAAGCTGCGCTCATTTGTTCAACTTTAACTCTAATGAAAGCGGAAGATAAATTGAAGAACTGGGTTCTTTTTGCCGGACTCTCGCTGATCTGGGGTAGTTCTTTTATACTGATGAAGATCGGTCTTAACGCCTTGACCGCTTATCAGGTGGCTTCTCTACGTATTCTCAGTGCAGGCGTTCTGTTGCTTCCGGTGGCAGTAAAAAAAGCACGTCTGGCAACCGTTGATAAACTCCCGGTGATCTTGATCTCAGGCTTATTAGGGAGTTTTTTTCCGGCATTTTTATTCTGTATCGCCGAAACAAGAATCAATAGTGCGCTGGTAGGTATTTTAAATGCGCTAACCCCTGTATTCACTGTTCTATTTGGCATTACCTTTTTTTCCACCCTGGTTGGGGCAAAAAAGATCCTCGGCGTGCTGATCGGGTTTACCGGGCTTTGCCTGCTCGTGCTGGGAAAGGGCGTGCCTGAGCTTTCTTACCTTTCATATGCCTTTCTTGTTGTTCTGGCTACAGTGTGCTACGGATTAAATACGAATGTCGTAAACCGATATCTCAAGAACGTAAAATCGCTGGAAATAGCCTCGCTCGCTTTCGGCATGCTCATTCTGCCTTCCTTGCTGATTCTATTTTTCACAGGCTTTTTTTCCATGGATTTTTCAGTGCGCAGCTTGCAAATTTCGGTATTCGCAAGCTGTGTACTTGGAGCCTTCGGAACCGCCATTGCCTCCATTATGTATTACCTGCTGATAAAATCATCGGGCACCATTTTCACATCCATGGTTACGTATGCCATACCCATAGTCGCCATCGGCTGGGGAACCCTTTCTAATGAACCTGTTATAATATGGGAAGTGATTTGCCTGGTGATCATCCTGGCAGGAGTTGCCCTAACAGCGAAAAGTTAGATCGCCATGATATCCTTATCTTTTTTAGATAGGTGCTTGTCAACAGTCAGGATAAAATTATCTGTGAGATCCTGCACTTCTTTTTCACTGTCTTTTGCCAAATCTTCACTCAGTCCATCTTTCTGCAATTTTTTTATCTGTTCGATTGAATCTCTCCGGATATTTCGGATTGCGACCCGTGACTGTTCGCCTTCAACGTTGGCCCTTTTTACCAGCTCTTTCCTTCGTTCTTCCGTAAGGGGAGGAAGAAAAATCCTGATAATAATCCCATCGTTTTGCGGATTTATTCCAATATTGGCCGCGATGATCGCCCTTTCAATCGGCTGAAGCATATTTTTCTCCCACGGTTGTACTGAAAGCGTACGGGCATCCATGACAGAAATGTTAGCAACCTGGCTGATTGGGGTCATTGATCCATAATAATCAACGATGATGCCTTCGAGCATTTGAGGTGTGGCCTTACCCGCCCTGATTTTTAGAAGCTCGACTTCAAGATGCGCAATGGCCTTCTCCATGAGATCTTTAGTCTCTTCAAGTATAAAATTTAGATCGTCAGACATATATTCTTTGTTTGGCGGGCAAATTTAAGAAGGAGTTGGGAGTTTTCAGTTCTTACTTCTCCTCCAGCAAGGCATCCTTTATAATTAGGATCTTGGAAGAACCGATCTTCTTTTGTTTGCTTCTGGGGCGGGGAACAAATACGCGTTGCTTCTGTCTGCTTTCGTAGAGGATACCTATCCCTGCAAAAAACAGGGAGATCATGGAAAAAATCAGCAGCGTACAGCCCATGGACCTTCCAAAAAAAGCCAGGGCAATGAAGGCAAGATTTACGGAGACAAGGGTCATCGTAACCTGCTGGTGTGTGAGGCCACGATCCAGCAATAAATGGTGTACATGGTTTCTATCCGCGCTAAAGGGAGATCTTTTGTTTATTATTCTGATGGCAAAAACCCTGAGGGTATCAAGCAGGGGAATCATCAGCACCGCGAAACCTATAGCAGGTGCGGCTTCTACTCTGAAAGAAATATTGGGATCACCTGAAACATTGATAAACTTGATCACCAGGATTGAAGTGATTAATCCGATCAGTAACGACCCGGTGTCACCCATAAATATCTTAGCTGGTTGAAAATTAAAGATCAGGAATGCTGCAAGACTCCCTGATAATGCAAGAGAAAGACAGGCATACGGTATCAGTTCAATTTTCAGAAAATAAAGACCGAAAATGGTTGAGGCCATAAAACCCAGGGAGCCGGCTAGACCATCAACGCCATCAATAAGATTGAAAGAGTTGATGATAACCAACACCGTAAAATAGGTCAGGAGAATACTAAAAATCACAGGCAATTCGTGAATGCCCAGAAAACCGTGCATGCTCTTTATAGCTACCCCCCCTTTAAAAATTACGAGGAAGGCCGCTATAAACTGGCCTATAAATTTCTTCATAGGTGATATGATCAAAATATCATCCTTTATACCAAGAAAGAATATGACAAGTGATGCAGCAATAAAAAATTGGAATTCCGACGCGTTCTGAAAGGAAATAGTGATAAGACAGGTGATTACAAAACCCGCGAAAATACCCAGACCTCCAAGAGAAGGAATAGGACTGATATGTATTTTTCTTGCGTCAGGAACATCAAACAGCATTTTCTCTTCCGACACTTTAATTATCGCCGGTATGGCAATAAGAGTTATACCAAATGAAATGATTACCGATAAAAAAATATCCAACATCCGACTGGTTTTGATTCAATAAAATACTGTTTCCGGATCTATAGCACTGCAATCGTTCGAAATCTCGTAGATTCTCTTATCGAGCGCAATGTACTACAAGTTCTCCGTCAACGCCAAAAAAGCGCTTCTGTGATGCGCTGAATTTACCCTTATGCCTAAACCAAAAAATAGTCCAAAATTTGTTTTTACAGTTGCGGAAGTAGATTTCTCTAAACTTAATATGTTCACTCCTATAATTCAAATCATTACTGCTGCCAATCAAAAAACTATAGAAAAGACAATATTTGTAAAAACTTATGGGTCAAAGCATGTATAAGTTCAAAGATCATAAACAATTTTCATATATTTTTCGGGATAATGCGAAAAAAAGATTTTGGGTCATCTTACCGCGATCAATCACTTTCAGTTAACATGTTCGAGTAAGTCGGGAAATGTCAGGAGCGAAGCTGTATAGGTTGCAAGGATGCCTTTCTGGAAGGAAACCAGGAGGCGATCAAGGCCACCAGGAATACGGTTCCCAGCACCAGCATAACGTCTGCCGTGG
>JBDTEB010000311.1:0-4201 GCA_039922795.1 Chitinophagaceae bacterium | reverse complement strand
GGATGGTTAAAGGGTGTATATTCTCTTTCTGTGAGTGATAAGAGCAAAAAGAATTTCCTGTTGAAAATAATTAAGGAGTAGGCACTCAGGTTAACGCGAATGAAAGGCTGCCGGACCTGGCAGCCTTTTTTCTGCATTTTACCTGTTCCGAGGCGATCAGAGATTTTATAAATGATGTAATTTCCCATCATGATTGAACTATGGAACGACCAGATCAGTGTAAAAATCAGTAAAGCGGGGGCAGAATTGCAGAGCCTCGTAAAAAAAGACATCAACCTTGCCTACATGTGGGATGGCGATCCGGCTTTCTGGGCCAAACATTCGCCTGTTCTCTTCCCGATAGTGGGTACCCTCAAAAACAATGAATACCAGTTTGCCGGTAAATCTTACCATCTTGGGCGGCACGGCTTTGCCAGGGATCTGGAATTCCAGGTATATGAACATGGGGAGACCAGCGCGTCTTTCCGGCTGGACAGCGATGCAAAAACCTTCGAAAACTATCCTTTTATCTTTCAGTTCACCATTCACTACAGTTTGCATGACAATGAACTGTCAGTAGAATATCTCGTCAGCAATAAAGGAGATGGCGACATGTTTTTTTCCCTCGGCGCTCATCCGGCATTCAAACTTCCAATGGTTCCGGAACTGAAATATGACGATTATTACCTGGAGTTCAGCGACCTGGAAACCGCGCCCCGATGGCCGATCTCCAAAGACGGACTTATTGAAACTCAGCCGGAAAATTTCCTGGAAAATACTAACCGGCTGAATTTGAAAAAAGACCTTTTTGCCAAAGATGCGATAGTATTGAAGGGGATTCGATCAGAATCCATCCTGCTGAAAAGCGATAAATCATCCCACGGTCTCGAGTTCAGCCTGCCGGGCTTTCCTTATCTCGGTCTCTGGGCGGCCCCTCAGGCTGATTTTCTTTGCATTGAGCCCTGGTGCGGAATTGCAGATGGAGTAGATAGCAGCCAGCAGCTGACTGAGAAAGAAGGCATAATTGATCTCAAGCCAGGCACTGAATTTTCAAGAACCTGGAAAGTAAAAGTTTTCTAACCATGATCCAATACGTAATCATAGCAAAAGATGGGACGGATGAAGGTGCCCACGATCGTCGCATGGAGGTTCGGCCTTCCCATCTCGAAGGCCTGAAAGTGCTCAAAGCGTCGAACAATTTTATTTCCGGTGGAGCCACACTGGACGAAAATGGAAAGATGAACGGCTCGGTAATGATCATCCAGTTTGAAACGCAGGATGAGTTCGACGCATGGTACAAAACCGAACCCTACATTACGCAAAAGGTATGGCAGGATGTGCACGTGAGGCCCTTCAGGGTGGCCATGGTATAGTCACCTCCAAACATTTTTCATTCATACCGCTTTCGTAACTTCGCGCGCTCATGAAATACACGAACGAAATCAGCAAACGGAAGACTTTTGCCATTATATCTCACCCCGATGCCGGTAAAACTACGCTGACGGAGAAACTGCTCCTCTTTGGAGGTGCCATCCAGACAGCCGGAGCCGTCAAGAGCAACAAAATTAAAAAGCACGCAACGAGTGATTTTATGGAGATAGAGCGCCAGCGGGGTATCTCCGTGGCCACGTCTGTCATGAGCTTCGAATACAACGGCCACCTGATCAACCTCCTGGATACACCCGGTCACAAAGACTTTGCAGAAGATACATACAGAACGCTTACCGCAGTCGACAGCGTAATTCTTGTTATCGACAGCGTAAACGGGGTGGAGCCGCAAACGCGCAGGCTGATGGAAGTGTGCCGGATGCGCGATACACCGGTCATTGTCTTCATCAATAAGATGGACCGCGACGGTAAGAACCGGTTCGACCTGCTGGAAGAAATAGAAAAAGAACTGCATCTGCAGCTCCATCCCATGACCTGGCCGATCAACAGCGGGAAGGAATTCAAAGGCGTTTACAACTTGTATGACAAAAGCCTGGTGCTCTTTACCGCCAATACGAAAGCGACAGGTGAAGAAGTTCTTCGAATCGATGACCTCAGTGATACCAACCTTGAACTGCGCCTTGGAGAGAAAGATGCCGAAGTGCTGAGAGAAGATGTGGAACTCGTCGACGGTGTACATGGAGAACTTAACGTGATCGAATACAGCGAAGGGAAAGTTGCGCCTGTTTTCTTTGGAAGCGCCGTGAATAATTTTGGTGTAAAAGAAATGCTCGACACATTCATCCGCATCGCGCCCACCCCGCGCAGCAGGGAGACATCTACCCGGTTGCTCGATGTGAACCAGGACAAATTCAGCGGTTTCATATTTAAGATCCACGCCAATCTTGACCCCAAACATCGCGACCGTATTGCGTTTTTGAGAGTTTGCTCTGGAAAGTTCGAGCGCAACAAATATTTTCACCACGTGCGCCTGCACAAGGAAATTCGTTTTAGCAACCCTTACACTTTCCTGGCGCGTGATAAAGATGTAATCGAAGAGGCTTACCCGGGTGACGTGATCGGGCTCTTCGATACCGGTAATTTCAAAATTGGCGACACCCTCACAGAAGGTGAAGATTTTTACTTCACCGGTATTCCGTCATTCTCACCGGAGATCTTCAGAGAGGTAATCAACAAAGATCCCATGAAAACCAAGCAGCTGGAAAAAGGATTGATGCAGCTAACGGATGAAGGCGTTGCACAGCTTTTCACCCAGTATGGGGGCAACAAAAAGATCATTGGCTGTGTCGGAGAGCTTCAGTTCGAGGTGATCCAATACCGCCTGCTCCATGAATATGGCGCATCGGTTCAATTAAATTCTTTGCCGTTCTTCAAAGCCTGCTGGTTAACGAGCAAGGATCCCCAGAAGCTGCTTGAATTCACGCGTTTTAAGGCCGCAAATATCGGGGAGGATAAGGATGGCAACCTCGTTTACCTGGCGCAAAGCGAATGGTTCCTGAATACAGAAAGAATCAACAACCCGGAAATAACTTTTCACTTTACTTCCGAGATCCATAAGCATGAGTAGCGAGCTGGGGCTTATTTCCGGCAGGCTGCAGCTTCGGCCGCTATCGCTGACGCAGCTCGAAACGTACATGAAGGCAAACGACAAACTGGAGAAAGAAATGGGCCTCACTGCCGCAGGTCGTACCATCTCGCCCGATGTGAAGGATATGGTAGAGTTTTATTCATTTCCGAAAATGAAACTGGCAAGCTCCGAAGCGCAGTTATTTCTGACCTTCTGGATCGTGATCGATGTTACGATAAACCAGATCGTGTGCGAGCTTGGCTTTAAAGGCACACCCGATCAAAACAGCGAGATCGAGATCGGCTACGGCACTTTTCCGCACCAGCAGGGCAAAGGATATATGACAGAAGCCGTAGGGATCATTTCGAAGTGGGCACTGTCGCGGGTGGATGTTCGCGGAGTACTGGCTGAGACCGATGCCAAAAATGCGGCTTCGATCAGGGTCGTTCAGAAAAATGGCTTTTTGCAGTTTGCCGAGAGGGACAAAATGTTGTGGTGGAGGAAGACGCGCTCGGGTGTTCCGCGAACCACTTAATATTCTGCAGCCACACCGGTATAGTTTTGCGGCGTGATGTTTTTAAGTTCTTTTTTCACCGTTGCAGGTACTTTGAGGGTATCGATAAAAGCGTGCATGCTTTGTTGATCGATCTGACTCTTTCCGCGGGTAAGATCTTTAAGCGCCTCATACGGCTTTGGATAATTTTCACGACGTAAAATGGTTTGCACCGCCTCAGCGATCACTGCCCAGTTGCCGTTCAGGTCATCAAGAATTTTAGCTTCGTTGAGCAACAGTTTTTCAAGACCTTTCTGAATCGATTTTATAGCGATCAGCGTATGCGCAAAAGGCACGCCGATATTCCTCAATACGGTTGAATCGGTGAGGTCGCGTTGCAGTCTCGATATCGGAAGTTTCGCGGACAGGTGCTCAAAAAGGGCATTGGCAATTCCGAGGTTTCCTTCCGCATTTTCAAAATCTATGGGGTTCACTTTGTGTGGCATAGCCGAGGATCCAACCTCACCAGCCTTCACTTTCTGCTTAAAATATTCCATCGATACGTAGGTCCACATATCGCGGCAAAAATCAATGAATATATTGTTGATCCGCTTCATGCAGTCGAAATGAGCGGCGAGTGTATCGTAGTGTTCTATCTGCGTGGTAAATTGCTGGCGCGCCATTCCCAGTTTTTCGGCAATGAATTCATCAGC
>JBDTEB010000310.1:0-3363 GCA_039922795.1 Chitinophagaceae bacterium | reverse complement strand
ACGGTCGCTCTCAGGGAGAGGGACCGCTCGGACAGTCTCACACTGAATTCCTGCCTGCAAAGCTTTTCAGTCATAAAATCAAAGTTCGAATCTGAAAAAATGTATTATTCACTTTATCATTCGGATTTAAAGAAATATAACCCCGCTTCTCTTAGGTTCAAACTGATTTATTCCATGGTGCTGGGCGCTGCCTGCCGCCAGAAGTCTGCAAGCAGGGCCTTGCTCAATTACGCTGACAAAGCATATATTAAATTATTAGGTTCGATGCTGATGCTAATACCATCTTCCGTACTTCAATTTGGAATAATAAAATATTCCAGTATGAAAAAACGTTAGGGTGGGCGTTACAGTTAGTAACCGAATTATCCAATGAAAACAATCGATAATATAGAAAGCCACGAGTCTCCGAAGACTGAAAATGCATCAGGTGGAAGGCGGTTAAAAATTGTTCATTGCCTGTTCACATTTGCAACCGGCGGTGCCCAGGTGCTGGCGCTGGAACTGCTTAACGAAATGAGCAATTTTCACGATGTGTCATTGATCATCATGAATAATACGGTTAACCCCGCATTAATCGCCCAGCTCAAACCCGGCATTCCCGTACATTACCTTAACAGGAAAGAAGGCAACCCGAATCCCTGGCCCGTAATTCGCCTCAATCTGCTCCTGATGAAAATTAAACCTGACATTGTTCATTGTCATGAACCCAAGATGGCAAAAGCAATCAGGGTAAAGTATCCGGCACTGGTTCATACCATTCATGATGTGGGTATTGAAAAAACTTTCTATCATCTCTACGATTCACTGGTTGCCATTTCGGATGCTGTATACAACGATGTGCAAGGTGATTTTCCGAAAACGAAGAAGATCTATAACGGTATACCTCTGCAACTTTTCAACACCCGTGAGCAGTTTGGACTTCTGCCCGATGAACCATTCAGATTGGTTCAGTTGAGCAGGCTCATGCATGAGAAGAAAGGTCAGGATATCCTTATCAGGGCACTACATCTTTTGCAATCTACCAAAACCGGCAGGGAGATAAGGCTTGATCTGATTGGCTCGGGAAGTTCCGAGGCTTACCTTCGTGGCCTGGTGAAAGAGCTGGGGTTAGAAGACAGGGTATGTTTTGCCGGTGAAAAAAACAGGGACTGGCTTTACGAAAATCTCAGATACTATCATGCCCTCATTCAACCTTCCCGCTACGAAGGGTTCGGATTGACCATACTGGAAGGTTTCGCCGCAGGTTTGCCGGTGATCGCTTCCGATATTGACGGGCCTGCCGAAATAATAAACCAGACGCCAGGCGGGTTTTTGTTTGCTGACGGAGACGAATCTGCCTGCGCAAATGAGATAACCAGGCTTATCGAAAAATATGAAAATAAATCAATAAGTGTTTCCATGGACGAAACTCTAGGGATTATCAACGAAAAATATTCAGTACAAAACTGTACGAAAGAATATTTAAGCGAGTATAACCGTTTAATAAAAGCATAAAAACGAATGTCGGAGACACCGAGCCGATCAGTAATGAATAAAACGGTTGCTTGCCATTTTATTCAGTCGTATTCAAATTAGTCAGGGAATGAATTATTTTAGCTTCATTACACAAGATTGGAAAATCAATAAAAATAATTCCAAAGGCAGAATCGTACTGGTTCTGTTCAGGATGGCCAATTTCTGTTCTAAAAAAAGAGGCTATTTCTACCTGGGTCTGCCTTACCTGATTTTTTACAAGTTTTTTGTAGAGTGGGTCCTTGCTATTGAAATCCCTTTCCGAACGACGATCGGTAAGAACTTTTCCCTTTTTCATGGCCAGGCGCTGGTGATTCATGAGAATACGGTGTTTGGGGAAAATTGTGTGGTACGTCAGTCAACAACAATCGGCAATAAGCAACTAAAGAATGGTTATAGCAGTTCACCGGTCATTGGGAACTTCGTTGATATCGGCAGCAATGTTTGCATCATCGGGGACATCGTGATAAAAGACAATGTGATGATCGGGTGCGGAACGGTGGTTACCAAAAGTGTTTCCGGTAATTGCATCGTGGTGGGAAATCCGGGGGTGGAAAAAAAAAGGGCAGTTGACAAAGTAATGCAGACTGCCATATGAAGTCCGGGAAGATATCCTGGCGGTTAATAAAGGAAAATTGAAAAAGATAATGAATATTTATTCGAAACGGGTGCTGATCACTAGTCCGAGCCTTGATGTAAAAGAGAATGTGAGTGGTATTTCTTCACTGGTTGCTGATATCATCAATACCAGCGAATATGATTTTGTGCATTTTCAATTGGGAAGTAAAGATGGGTTCAAAAGAAAAAATTTCAGATGGCTGATTGACCAGGTGTCCATCTATGCAAAAATTTTCTACACCTCGATCTTTGAAAAATATGCGATCGTTCACCTGAATGTAGGATTAGAAAAGTTTTCGATCATAAGAGACGGCCTGATCTTTTTTATCGTTCAGAAAATATTCAGGAAGCAGGTTGTGCTTCATATCCATGGAGGATATTACCTGATGCATGATGCTGATGGCAAGATGCTCAACATGTTTCTAAAGAACATGTTCAACAATGCGCAGCGCATAATTGTGCTCAGCGATCTGGAGAAAGAAATCCTGGAAAAAAGATATGGTCAGCTGCCGTTTGCCGTTTTTCCAAATGCTGTAGATACCACTTCCATTAACGGCTTTAAAAAACTACCACCTGCTGCAAAGGTTCGTTTCGTATTCATGGGTCGCATAAATAAATCAAAAGGTATTTATACCATCACGAAAAGCCTTAGCGCATTATCAAAATATTACGATCAGTTTACATTGAGAATTTTTGGTAACGGGCCCGACCTTAGTGAATGGCAGGCGGAATTGGCAGCACTTCCCGGTCTTCAATATTCCTTTGAAGGAGTTGTCGGAGGCGATGATAAATGGCAAGCGCTATCTTCATCGGATGTATTCCTGCTGCCTGCGTTGCACAGTGAGGGAATGCCGATAGCAATGATCGAAGCCATGGCGGCAGGCTGCGTGGTGATTGTTACTGATGTTGCATCAATAAAAGCTGTGGTCACCAATGATGTAAATGGAATTCTTTTATCGGAACATTCGCCGGAAGAACTTGCCGGAAAAATGGAAGATATTATTCTTGGTAAAAAGGATATGAAGTTACTTGGTGATAACGCAAAAGAATTTGTTCAGAAAAATCTTTCGCTTCCAAGCTATATCAATAAACTGGAAACTCTGTACACCCATCTCTGAGTAAAGCTGGAGACTTATACAATTGAAAATGAAAACGTACAATATTTTAGGCTACAACGTCTTTGCCGGAACGGTAAATGACTGGGACCTGGACAATAAAATGCTGATCAATACT
>JBDTEB010000309.1:0-3283 GCA_039922795.1 Chitinophagaceae bacterium | reverse complement strand
TGGCGCCACGATCACCCGTTCAAGAAAAGTGGCACCTGATGAAGCGAAAGATATTCCTGCAATCACTATCGGGCAATTCAAAATTGGCAAATTGAATTTCGACCTGCAAACAATAAAGGGCGCGCGTTTAAAAATCAGTGGTAAAAACATCTTTCTGGATGAACTCATCTCGGAAGATGAATTCCTGCGATGGAATCATGTAAGCGGAGCGTTTAACGATCTTTCCTACCAGGCAAAAACTGTCGGGGCTTTTGTAAAATCCATTATAGTTGACAACGGAAAAGAAAACAGCGCTTACGACACAAGGATCTCGTCAGCTAATGACAATATTCTGGTGGAGATACCTGCGATTCACCTGGTGACCGATTTTCGTTCGACGGATCTTTCAAATCCGGGCATCAGGTCGCTGGTGCTTGATCAACCCGTCGTTACGCTGAAGTCGGGCCAGGCGAGAACGAGGGAAGCGAAGGAATTTACCGTTCCGCTCGACCTTGATGCAGCACTGATAGAGATCCATTCGGGGAAAGTAAGTTATTCCGACACGGAAGACTCGATCGGTGCCTCTGTGGTGATGAACCTTTCATTGCGTGATTTTTCCGCCCGTCAGGATCTGGAAAAGATCCGCGCTTCGGGGGCAACATTCAACCTGCAGGATCTCATCTTTCAGAAACCCCGTTTTCATACTACTATCGATTCCGGCAACATTCAATTGGATAAACCGGAGATCCTGGCTAGCGAGCAACTTCAGCCGCAGATCCTTACAGGTATCGACGCAGGCTGGTGGGGAGCGAATGCAAAACTTGAGAACCGGGACAGTAGCAAGGTTAGCATAAAGGGACTCGATGGTGGTTTCGCCCGTGATTTTATGCAGTTCGGGCAGGGTGATAAATTTGAATGGCAGGACTTTCTGAAAGATGCGCGTATTTTCAAAGGCAGCGGAAAATATGATTCCAGAAACCTGGATGCTTCCGTCGGCATAATTACCTGGAACGGACCGAAGGAAGCCCTACATGCACAAAATTTCTCGGTACTTCCAAAACTCAGTATGGCAGAGGCTTTCAGGCAGGCGACATGGCAGGCTGATTACATGACCCTTACAGGCGAATCACTGGACCTGCAAGGTCTCAGAATCGACAACAATGACCGGGACACCGTTCTGCATGTAAACAGTGTTGTGTTGGACAAGCTCGATCTTATGACGGCGAGGGATAAACGCTTACCGTTAAAGCGAGGTGTCGAAAAACTGATGCCTACGCAATTCATCAATAATATTTCCTACCCCTTCGAAATTGATTCTGTAATTCTCCGTGACAGCAAAGTGCAGGTGCGCGAGTTTTCTCTCGTTACCAACCAGCAGGGAACTATTCCCCTGGATAACGTAAATGCATTGATAACGAATATAAAATCGAAAAGTACTGCCGATGATAGTTTACGTGTTGTAGCTGATGCCCGACTGTTTAATAATTTTATTGATAATTTCCGATACAGCGAGTCGTACCGCGATTCGTTGTCAACTTTCAGCCTGCATTTTAATGCCTCACCAATGATCTTCAGTTCGTTTAGCAAAGCCACCCGTTCGTTAGCCGCTATCCAGGTGAAGAGTGGAAAGTCTGATACCCTGTATGCTGATTGGGTGGGAAATAAATATGCGGCGATCGGCAAGATGAATTTCGTGTACAAAGGTTTATCGGTGCGATTGCTGGATAAAAAAAACCCGGAGCGAAAAAGTTTTGTGCTTGGTGTAGTTAATTTCCTGTTGAACAAAGTGATCTTAAAAAGAAAAAACCACCGCGAAGCCATCATATTCTTCGAGCGGGATAAGGAAAAGTTTGTGTTTAATTACTGGGTAAAAACGACTCTTAACGGTGTGATGTCGAGCATAGGGTTAAAACGAAACAAAAAGGAATGGAGGGAATTCGCGAAGAAAAAGGCGGGGTTTGGATTGTAGCGACTGGGATAAGGCCCAGATTCAAAAAAACGATAGTATCCTTTTTCAGTTAGCCAAAGAGAGAAAAACTATACTGGCAAAACACCTTTCAAAATCTTCGTCAGTTCCGGCAGTGTCGAGGGCTTCGTAATATATGCGGTCGGCACAACATCCTGCTGACCTTTTATGTGGTTGTGGGAAGAAGTAGAATAAATATAAACGGGAACATTCACCAGCCTTTCGATCTTTTTGATCTCTGCGAGACATTGTTTGCCATTCATTCTTGGCATATTAAGATCTACAAAAATCAGATCGGGGACAAACTGGGTGCTGCTAAGCATTTCGAGGGCTTTGATACCGTCATCCGCATAATGGCAGGTAACCGCGGCATTTACGGCTTCAACGGCCATGGCAAAAATTTCCTGGTCATCGGGATCGTCGTCAACAAGTAAACAGGTTAGCTGGTCAGCCATAAATTGGGTATAGAAGGGCAAAAATAATATAGAAATCTGTGAATTACAAAACGCGAGAAATCGCAAAAGGTTCAGTAAAATTTAACGGATACCCGTAAACTAAAGTGGCTTAGGAGATTATCACGCATATAGTGTGAATATAATATTTAAAGATTTTGATGGTGTAAGGCTCCCCCACTCGTTGACCAGAAGAAATACCATATTCCTGAACATATGATCATTGATTGGTTCTACAAGTTAGCCTTTCATAGATACAAGCACCGTAGATTAACATTTTGACGGCTATCAGATCAACTTCTTACCCGTTCTCAACGCCCGCTTAAATCTTCTGAACGCCTCATCGCCCCGGATATCCAGGCGTTGAACCAAAAATTTTTCCCCTATTGGAAGCTGGTTAATCCGGTTACCTATCCTGTAGGCCACATTGATGCCGAGCTGATCGAAGAGCTGAAACATCGACAGCCGTTTCAGCCGGTCATGTTTTGGGAAGGCGCCATATGTAAATGCCAGGCTCGGCTGATACACAATTCCCGCCTGGTCGAAGATCTTCCTGCAGGCCTGCACATCATCCCTTATCTGCTCGAGTGAAAGCTCATTATAACTGTCATGCTTAAGCGAATGCAACCCGAATTCAACACTGCCTTCCGAACTCATCAATTTAATGTCCTCGATTCGCAGGTATTCATCAGGATCTTTCTTTCCAGGTTTAAGGAAACCTGCTACCAAAAAAATATTGGCTTTTAACCCATATTTTTTTAATAAGGGGTACATTTCCGTATAGTTATCGCGATACCCATCATCAAACGTGATAAGGCAAGATTTTTCAGGAAGGGGTTGCCCGTTTTTTATGTGAGCCTCCAGCTCGCTCAGGCTCAAACTGGTG
>JBDTEB010000308.1:0-3362 GCA_039922795.1 Chitinophagaceae bacterium | reverse complement strand
GGTGACAGATACTGCCAGAGGTACAACACTGGAAGATAAAGGTGCCAAGGTGAATACGGTAGAACATATACTGGCAGCACTGGTGGGTATGAGGGTCGATAATGTGCTGATAACGCTCAACGGCCCCGAGATCCCGATTATGGACGGAAGTTCACAGCCCTTTGTAGAACTTATCGAAGCGACCGGTGTGGTAGAACAAAATGAGGTAAAGATCTGGTATAGCATCGACGAGAACATCCATTACTACGACGAAGAAAAACGCGTGGAAATGGTAGCCATGCCCGCGAGCGACTACAAGATTACTACACTGATAGATTTTAATTCCCCTGTACTCGGAACCCAGCATGCTGATCTCAAAAGCATGAAGGAATTCAAGACTGAGATTGCTCCCTGCCGCACTTTCTGTTTTTTGCACGAACTCGAAGCCCTGCTGGAACATAACCTGATAAAGGGTGGAGACATCAACAATGCCATAGTTGTTGTGGACAAGCCAGTCACTCCCGAGGAGATGGCCCGACTAGCCAAAGCTTTCAAAAGAGATAAGATAGAAGTAAAAAATGAAGGCTATCTGAACAATCTGGAGCTTCGTTTTCCCAATGAACCGGCACGTCATAAACTGCTTGATGTTATAGGAGATCTTGCCCTTATCGGATATCCTATCAAGGCCAGGATTATCGCCAACAGACCGGGGCACAGCACAAATGTGGCCTTCGCGAAGAAGATCAAGCAACACATCAAGAAAAACAAACACATCCGCAATGTGCCTGTTTACGATCCTAATCAGGAACCCGTTTTCACCGCCCAGCAGATTGAAGATACTCTGCCTCACCGTTATCCCTTTTTACTGGTAGATAAAGTGATCGAACTGACCGACACCTATATTGTCGGGCTGAAAAATGTCACCTTTAACGAGCAGTTCTTTGTTGGGCATTTTCCCGGAAACCCCATCATGCCGGGCGTACTTCAGATAGAAGCTCTGGCGCAAACGGGTGGCTTGTTCGCCATCAATTCCATTGCTGACAAAGGACGTTATGACACGTATTTTCTGAAAATCGACAATTGTAAGTTCAAGAAGATGGTGGTACCCGGCGACACCATGTTGCTCAGGATGGAACTTGTTGCTCCAATCAGAAGAGGCATATGTGAAATGAAGGGAACAGTATTCGTCGGCAACAAGATTTGCAGCGAGGCCAATCTCGTTGCCCAATTGGTGAGAAGATCTTAAATGAAGACCCAGAGAATTATGTACCCCGTTTTTTACTGCATTGTCAGAAAAATTGAAATCTTTTAAACCTGTATCATAGCTACTGTTTGGCTTGCTATTTTTTGAAAATTGGAACCCCATGCTCTTTCGGAACATATCCAGGTAATCGAATTAGTATAAAACAGACAAGATGATCAGGTTAAACCCGGAAGCCAAAATAGAAAATAAACAGATGATTCATCCCCATACCTATATTCATCCCAACGCCAAACTGGCAACCAATGTAAAGGTTGATCCATTCACCGTTGTTCATCACAACGTTGAAATTGGAGAGGGCACATGGATTGGGAGCAGTGTCACCATTATGGAAGGAGCACGGATAGGAAAGAACTGCAGGATCTTTCCGGGTGCCGTAATCTCGGCCATACCACAAGATCTGAAATATGGCGGGGAAGAAACTACGGTACAAATCGGCGACAACACGACCATCCGCGAATTCGTTACCATCAACAGGGGAAGTAAGGACAGGTGGACAACCATCGTCGGGAACAACTGCCTGATCCAGGCTTACAGTCATGTCGCCCACGACTGCATTATCGGAAACAATTGTGTGCTTAGCAACAATACCCAGATTGCCGGGCATGTCGTGATCGGCGACTGGGCGATCATCGGCGGCATGGGTGCCATTCACCAGTTTGTACAGATCGGCCATCACTCTTTTATCAGTGGCGGGTCGCTGGTAGGCAAGGATGTGCCTCCATACATAAAGGCAGGAAGAAATCCCCTGAGTTATGCGGGCGTGAATTCTGTCGGTTTAAAAAGAAGGGGTTTCAGCATTGAGAAGATCAATCATATCCTTGATATCTACCGGTGTATTTATAATAAGGACATGAATACCTCGCAGGCACTTGAATACATTGAGGAAGAATTACCGGCCAGTGACGAGAGAGACGAGATTGTAACTTTTATACGTGAAAGCGGAAGGGGCATCATCAAACGTTTCACCAAAGGGAACGGTGGTGATGAGGATTAACTGTGTAAACGCAGGTAAAAGATTTAATCGCGAATGGATCTTCCGCAACTTTAGTTTTGACTTTCTTCCCGGGCTTAAATACGCCATCACTGGTCCTAACGGGTCAGGTAAATCAACCCTTTTACAGGTTTTGGCCGGCGCGATCGCATCTTCTGAAGGCTCAATTACCTATAACACTGGACCCAGTGAAATCGACCCGGATAAAGCCTACCAGCATCTCTCCCTTGCTGCGCCTTACCTTGATCTCGTCGAGGAAATGAGTGTTGGAGAACTACTGGCATTTCATTCAGTTTTTAAGCCGTTTATGCCGGGAGTAAAAATCGATTCGATTATTAGCGAGGTTGATCTTTCATCGGCGGGTTCCAAACAAATCAGGTTTTTCTCCAGCGGGATGAAGCAGCGGGTAAAACTTGCGCAGGCGATATTTTCGGATACCCGGATGTTATTCCTGGATGAACCAACGACAAATCTGGATGACAAGGGGATCGAGATGTATTCCTCCCTGATAACCCGGTACTGCCAAAACCGAACGCTGATTGTAAGTTCCAACGACCCGCAGGAGTATGGGTTTTGCGACAATGTAATCAGGATAACCGACTATAAGTAGGGGTAACCCTTGCGGTTACCCTGCCTGCTATTCATTAATAGTTATAAAAGAACCAGTTACCAGTCTCTCCGCTTTTTCAGATGCAAATCAAACCCCAAATTTCGCCGCCGTAAATAAGCAAAACCGATAGGAGGTTCTCCCCCCTACCTCTGGCTGGCGACCAGTAAATTCAAATCGGTAAACTTAAGATCGAAACGCTGGCTCAGGTGAAAATCCGTCAGCGCGCCTTTAAACAAATAAATACTGCTACGCAGATGCAACTGGTGCCAGATGAGATTCTCAAAACCGCCTTCATCTGCAGCCTCAAGCAGTAACGGCATCAAAACGCTACTGATAGCCTGGGAAGCCGTTCTGGCAAATCCTGAAGGGATATTGGGAACTCCGTAATGGATTACGCCATACTTCATAAAGATCGGGTGCTCATGGGTGGTGATCTCGGACGTTTCGAAACAGCCGCCACGGTCAATACTAACGTCAATGATCACACTGCCGGGACGCATATTGCTCACCATTTCTTC
>JBDTEB010000307.1:0-5855 GCA_039922795.1 Chitinophagaceae bacterium | reverse complement strand
GAATACACAAACCGTGGAGCAAAAGCGCTGGAAAATTTTGAAAAACTGACTGTCTTCGTAAGGGCAGAATATCCCGGGAAATTTCTCGGAATCGGTACGGTAAAGACTGCGGAGGATGCAAAAAAATTCCTGCCATTGAAACCTGATTTCCTGGTAAGTCCCATGGGCAATCCTCAAGTAGCGCTGCTCTGCAAGGAACACGATGTTCCGTGGATGCCGGGATGCCTCACCCCCACGGAGATTTTTAACGCCTCAGAAAATGGCGCGGCCGTGATAAAGATCTTTCCTGCCAGTGCGGTTGAGCCCTCTTTTGTAAAAGCCGTCAAGGCAGTATTTCCAGAGATCCATGTGATGCCAACCGGCGGCATAAAGCCCGAAAAGGCTGTGCTCACCGAATGGCTGGATGCAGGTGCGATTTGCGTAGGAATGGGCAGCGAACTGATTGAAAAGCGATTACTTGAAGCTGGAAACTGGAGTGAATTGAGACAGAAAATGAAAAATGCCCGGGAAGTAATACTATCTTGTAAACCATAACGTAACCATCTCCAAACTGTTCTTGCATGCAAAATTTTAATGCGGTTGAGCAAAAACCGGAAACAAATTTCAGATGGGTGGTAGTGGCCCTGCTGTTTTTTGCCACCTCCATTAACTATATTGACCGACAGGTTATTGGGCTCCTGAAGCCCACTCTCGAAAAGGAGTTTGACTGGACCGACACCACTTATGGTTACATCACCGGATTTTTCCAGTTCTTCTACGCCGCCGGCCTGTTGTTTTTTGGAAGGATAGTGGATAAGATTGGTACCAAGTTAGGATATGTTATTTCCATAGTCATCTGGAGTCTTGCAGCAATGGGGCATGCTCTGGCTAAAAGTACCGTGGGCTTTACCATTGCGAGGTCGGCACTTGGGGCGGGGGAGGCTGGTAACTTCCCGGTAGCGATCAAAGCGGTGGCGGAGTGGTTTCCGAAAAAGGAACGTGCTCTGGCAACGGGAATATTTAATGCCGGTTCAAATATTGGAGCAGTAATCGCCCCGATAATGGTTCCCTGGATCCTGGGAAGCTACGGCTGGCAGGAAGCTTTCCTGATCACGGGAGCTCTCGGTTTTATATGGCTTATCTTCTGGTGGCGCCTGTACGAGATACCCTCACGCAAGAAGAATCTGAGCAAATCAGAATTCGATTATATTCACAGTGATGTTCAGGACGTCGCTACACCGGGTCAGAAACAGATCACCTGGATGCAGCTGTTGCGGGAACGCCAGACCTGGACCTTCGTAGTGGGCAAGTTTATGACTGACCCAATCTGGTGGTTCTTTCTCTTCTGGCTGCCAGGCTATTTCAGCGATATTTACCAGCTCGATCTCTCCAAGCCAGGATGGCCACTGGTAGTGGTTTACACGGCAACTACCATTGGCAGTATCGGTGGAGGCTACCTGTCATCAGCATTTATCAAAGCCGGATGGCCTGTGTATAAAGCAAGAAAAACCACTATGCTCATCGTTGCCTTCCTCGTTGTTCCTATAATCTTCATCAGGTATATGCCGAATATGTGGAGCGTTGTGGCCCTGATCAGTCTGGCAGCCGCAGCACACCAGGCATGGAGTGCAAATATTTTCACTACCGCATCTGATATGTTCCCGAAAAGGGCGGTGAGTTCTGTCGTTGGTATTGGCGGTATGGCAGGTTCTATCGGTGGAATTCTTTTTCAACCGTTGGTGGGAATGATCCTCGACTACTTTCACAACCAGGGAAACAAAGCGCTCGGCTACAATATCATCTTCATCATTTGCGGCTTTGCCTACCTGATCGCCTGGGTAATCATGAATTTTATTTCACCAAGAATGAAAGAGGTGCAACTTGATACGTAAATTGTAGAACAACTAAAACCACCACTATGGCCATTAACGATCAAAGTCCGGGGGACGAAGTACCACACGATGAAGATGTGAAGTTTGAGAATGAGAAAGAGGCGGCTATCGTTCCCTTGACAGATTCTCCGGATGCAGTTGTTTCCTCTACACCTGTTGGTGAAACTATTATCCCACCTAAAGAAGATACCCTGGGAAAAAGTGATTTTCCGCCACTTACGGAAGCGGAGAAACAGCCCAAGATAGACGAGGACCTGTCTCCAAATAGATAAGTAACCATCACATTAAAAACAAAAAGCAATCCCTCAAGGATTGCTTTTTGTTTTAGATTCCTCCTTCGAGAATGTTCTCTTCGTCGCTGTCATCGTCAACATCCTCCGCTTCGTCAAAATCTTCATCCTCTTCTTCATCATCGAAATCGTCATCGATCAGTTCAGTACCGTCCGCTTCAGTATCGTCGGCATCGGGTGAAAGATTTCTGCTGCTTTCCTGGTCAATGGCCAGGTTTTCATCATCTTTCTCTTTTGGAACCAGAGGATTTGCGTTTGCAAGCGCATCACCCGCATTACCAATACTTAAGTCACTTCTCGCATAATCGTTTCCAAGGCTCGGTCCACCCTGTTCGAGACCTTCACTTCCAATTTCTCTGGGATTTTCTGACATTTTATTAGATTTATTTTATTAAGACCTGTTAGATACCCGGTAAAAAAAGTATGCCATTTTACCGCGATGCCCTACACTGAGACGATAGCGGGCAGCCGGTTGCACCATAAGCCATCGGGATATAATTTCCCCGAATTAAAGTAATTAATTCTTCCTGGGCTTACGCGCTTTGGGCACAATCTTCTTGACTATCGTATCTGCTTTCCTGTCCGCTTTTTCGGCCTTGTTCTCTATCTTTTTGTTCATCTTGTCTGTGGTGTTATCCATTTTCTTAACCATTTTGTCCGTTTTATTATCGATCTTTTTGTTCATACTGTCCTGTGCGGTTGCGGCGACCGATAATCCTGTGGCAACGAAGAACATTAGTAGTAGCTTTTTCATGTAAGTAACATTTTAAGGTTGGTGATGCAATATGCGGCGGACAGTTCCCCGCTACAGTCAGGTATCAAAAATCGTGCATCGACACAGCAGGGTAGCGGTAAACCCCCATGTGGCAGGGTAACTGTATTTTCCCGTGTGACAAGAAATTCACCAAAACACCTGTAATCTTTAATGTTATGTGGATCGTATTCGCTCTCCTGGCAGCTCTGTCCGCGGCGATAGTTGTCACCCTTCTATGGGAAGATTTTATTTCACGGGTAGTTCACCCAGGCCGCCGCTAAGCCCCATGAGCAGGCTGCTCCAGAGAAAAAGTCCGCCAACGATCATCAGTATATGCCGCAGGCTGAAATTTTGCTGTTCTTCTACGTCCACTTCAGGCGAATTACGTACCGCTTCATTAAAGGCCCTGAATGGAGGCAATAAAAAAATAAAGGTTGCCAGCGAGATGAGGAAATACGGCTGTGGAAGCTGTGACAAAAAATTCGTCAGGATGAAACAGCCATAAAGTTCTGCTGGTTTGAAATCTTTCTGATAGCCTTTTTCCTGGGCGAAAAGCAAGATCTTTTGAAGCAGTCCGTAAAGAAAAAATATGCTGAAAATCGCTCTTACGGCAGGCATGGTATCATTGCTTTCTTTCTGTTTAAAAAACAGCCATGCCTTGTATATCCACCAGATTTCGTACAGTCCGAAGGTGAGGATAGAGAGTATGATAAACTTGTCCACGCTGATGATTCGTTGCGTGTCAATATTTTGGTTAATTCTTGGGCGTTCGTAGTTTTCTGAGGGAGAGATCTCGTCCATGAAAAAAGAAATGGTTTGAAAGGCCCGAATGTACGTTGCGAAAGGGGTTTTGCAAAAATGGCCTGCTTTCTACTACTGTTTTTCCTTATCGGCGAGCATGGCCTGGATCTTTTTCTTCCATCTGGCCTGTTCAGCGGTGTTTTGCATATTATTGGTTTCTGCATCATACTGCTGTTGAAGCACATCGTACCGTTTATTCATCGCTCTGAAGATGGAGTCTGCCTCGGCCTTGTACCTGACTTTGCTGAAGCAGGTTTGAGTAAGTTTGTTTTGGAGGTCAAGGGCGAAAGTTTCGCCGATATCATAATGGCCCTGTTCGTGGCTAAGCAGTTCAGCAAGAATGGATTTGGATTTTACCCGGTCCGCCTTGATCCAGGATTTGTCGCTGAGCCGGTTGCCGGTTTGAACGGTGAGGCGAACTTTTGTTCGATCTGCGCCGCAGGGAGAGGGTTCGGAATAGCTAAGGGAAATCACGGTATACGTTCGCGCAAGAAAGAATGAACGTTCATCCGTTTCTCCTTTAAAGTCAGTAACAACAAGCTTTTTATGGATAAGGGGAGTATTTTGACAAAACAATTGAAGAGAGAATAATAATAGTAAAGACAGACTAACCGTCTGTAACAATTTTTGACTAATAACTCGGGTGACTCTATGGCTCATCGGCTGTAGTCATCGCTCTAGAGCGCTAACATCCCTCCTGTTTCTTTTAAGCTCGGCATATCTTTCCTGAAATTTTTCCACCGGTCTTCTTGCGATTCTCCAGGCGGTAAGCGAGTTTTTTTTCTGACCCGTCGACACCTGAAGTTTCACCTGCTCGTTTACAATGAACAGTACTTCACCACTGAGAAAATTGGCATCGGTGGGGTTGTAAAATTCAGTTGCATAATTTTCTATGCAGATGAGCCTGTTGTCGTTGAGGTAATAGTTCTCAATATATTCCGTTGAATCCACCAGGTACCTGATATCGAAAATAACAACCTTTCCTTTGTGTATGGTATAGTGCCAGGTCTCCCGGATATCGATATCATTTTTAAAACTGCGATCAACGCGGATCACATTTCTTACCACAAAAGTCTTTTGAGATTTTAGGGAGAGACTGTCAGATCGCTCGATGATGCGGTCGACATCGGATCTCCAGTCAAACCGGTACTGGCTAAAACCGGTTTCACTTACGGCAAGCACCGCGAGCAGGCACATCGAAAGGCTAAAAAACTGGAATCTGGTCATCTTTCCTTAAGGTCTCCTATAAATGTAAAGAATTGTATAGGAAAAGAACAGGAAAAGTTTGAATTGGTTCGGCGCAGGATTGCCCGCCACTATCCTTCAAAACCGCAATTAATGTATCAGTTTCTTCAGTAACCAGTTTGTCAATCTTTCCTGCTGCTCGGGAAATGACCAGTGGCCGGTTTCAAGGGCGAGGAATAATTCCTTTGGTGCAGTGATGGAATTATATGCCGCATACATCGAAGTCGGCGGACAGGTTTCATCGTTATATCCCCAGGTGAAGATCGAAGGCACCTTCAGCATCCTGGCAAAATTCACCACATCATAATATCCGCAAACGGCTATCTTGTCTTTCTTGTTGTTGAAAGCAAAACTGCCTTTCTCAAAATAGTGCGGCCATCCACCGGCACGTCCCTGCAGATCTCCGGTAAGATCGCACAAGGCGGGATAAAGCGCTGCCAGTGATTTTACCCTGGAGTCTAAGGCGGCCGTTACTACGGAAAGTGCGCCACCCTGGCTTCCCCCCGTAACTGCCAGGTTTTCTCCATCGAACTGCGGAAGCGAAACGAGCAGGTCGTTCGCCCTTACGCAACCGAGATAAACCCGTTTGTAATAAAACCGGTCGCGATCGTCAAGATTAAAATTCTGATAGCCATTGAGCGCACCGGCGGCGAGGTTTACATAAACTACAGGATCCAGATTAACCGGGATGCCATGGATGCCGATCTCCAGTGTGATGATCCCTCTTTCTGCCATAGAAATATTACCACCATAAGCGCGAACTCCTGCACCGGGCACACTCAGCAAGGCAGGGTATTTTCCTTCTTTTTTCGGGATGCAGAGGATACCGTACAATCTTGCAGGCGCAGGATAATTCTGGATACTTACCTGGTACATATTTACTTTTTCGGTACA
>JBDTEB010000306.1:0-8602 GCA_039922795.1 Chitinophagaceae bacterium | reverse complement strand
AGTGGTACAATAAAAGACAAGAAAAACGGGGAACTGCTTATTGGCGTCACCATCAAAGTAGCCGAAAACCCGTCTGTTGGGGTGGCTGCAAATGAATATGGATTTTATTCAGTTTCCCTGCCAGCGGGTGATTACACGATAGTCGCCAGCAATGTGGGATACGAAGAACAGCGACATCCCGTGCAACTGAACAAAAATGTTAAACTGGATTTGTTCCTTGATCAGAATGTTGAAGAAGGTGTCAACCTGAAAGAAGTGGTGGTCACCTCAACGAGGAAGGATAAAAACCTTTCCAGCTCACAGATGGGTACCGAGGTGCTCAATATCAGGAGCATCGAAAAACTGCCCGTTCTGTTCGGTGAAAAGGATGTCATCAAAACAATCCAGCTGTTGCCCGGCATCAAAAGTAGCGGGGAAGGCAGTTCAGGTTTCAGCGTCCGGGGTGGTGCAACCGATCAAAATCTGATCATCCTGGATGAAGCAACCGTTTATAACGCTTCCCATCTGCTGGGTTTTTTCAGCACCTTTAATAGTGACGCCCTGAAGGACGTGAGTATCATCAAAGGAAACAGTCCTTCGCAGTATGGCGGACGGCTTTCGTCGGTAATGGATGTGAAGATGAAAGACGGTAACAATCAGGACTACAACGTGACGGGGGGTATCGGGCTGATCAGCAGCAGGTTAAGTGTAGAAGGTCCCATTCAGAAAGATAAATCTTCTTTTATTATTTCTGGCAGAAGAACATATGCCGATGTGTTCCTCAAAGCCAGTAATGATTTCAAGGACAGCAGGCTATATTTTTATGATCTTAACGCCAAGGCCAACTACCAGGTTAATAAAAACAATCGACTTTATCTGTCCGGTTATTTTGGTCGTGATGTTTTGGGGCTTGGCAATACTTTTGGAACAGATTGGGGAAACACCACAGCTACCCTTAGATGGAACAGCATCATAAGCAGTAAATTGTTTTCCAATACTTCACTTATTTACAGCGATTATGATTATAAATTGAAATTTGAAAGTGGTGACAGAGCATTCGGACTAAATTCAAAAATTCAGGACTGGAACGTGAAACAGGATTTCTCCCTGTTTGCCGGAAACAGGCATGTGATTCGATTCGGATTACAATCTATTTATCACACCATTACGCCAAGCAGGGTTTCCGGCACGTCAAGCAGCACCTTTGAGAAAAACACAAAATACTCCTGGGAAAATGCCATCTATGCCAATGATGATTATAAAATAACGGACAGGTTGACCGTCAATTATGGGGTCAGGCTTTCCGGTTTTACCGTGCTGGGGGGAAATACATACAATATTTACAAGAGTGGCGTGGTTGCCGATAGCGTTGTGCTCGGAAAAGGAGCTTTTGGAAAAACATATGTAAACCTGGAACCAAGACTTACCGCCAATTTCCGCCTCAATGAAAATAGCAGCTTCAAAGCGGGCTATTCGCGTAATACCCAGAATTTGCACCTTTTAAGCAACAGCAGCAGTAGCAGTCCGACAGATCAGTATATTGGCAGCAGCTACTCCGTAAAGCCCGAGATAGCCGATCTGGTGAGTATTGGTTATAGCAGGAACTTTGCTGACAACAATTACGAAATAAATATTGAGGCATATTACAAAAGCATGCTCAACCAGATAGATTATAAAAATGGCGCAGAGATCACTTTCGATGCCGGAAAGGATGTTGAAAGTGAATTGCTTTTTGGTAAAGGCAGGGCTTATGGACTGGAAATGATTGCAAAGAAAAAAACCGGTAACCTCACAGGATGGATCTCTTACACGCTGTCAAAAACGGAGCGAAGAATTATTGGTATCAATGAAAATGACTGGTATGATAGCAGGCTTGACAGAACGCATGATGTTAGCGTAGTGGCCAGTTACCAGCTTAACCCGAAATGGTCTTTTTCCGGGCTGATTATCTACAGTACCGGGAACGCCGTTACATTCCCTACGGGTAAATACGAGCTGAACGGTCGTACTGTGTTCCAGTACAGCAACCGCAATGCAGACCGCATGCCGCCGTATCACCGCATGGATTTGAGTGCTACGTACGAGCCGAAAAAGAAAAAGCGTTTCCAGGGTTCCTGGACCTTTGGTGTTTACAATGTGTATGGACGGGAAAATGCCTATACCATTACATTCGAGGACGATCCAGATAAACCGGGCGCCACCAGGGCTTTGCAAACTTCGCTATTTCGGTGGGTGCCTAACATAACCTACAACTTCAAATTCTGACCATGAAAAAGTGCTTATATATTTTGGCTTCGCTTTTTTTGCTTTCCGGTTGTAAGAAAGTAATCAATCTGAATCTTGATAACAAGAGTGGAACAATCGTTATTGAAGGGAATGTAACCAATCAACCTGGTCCCTATTATGTGCGTATAACGCGGTCGGTACCTTTTACTGCGGTGAATCAATACCCGGCAATCTCCAATGCCCTGGTGATGATCAGCGACAATAAGGGTCAAAATGACACTTTGAAATATGTTTCCGACGGGCGCTATAGAACAAACCGTCTCGTTACAGTTCCCGGCAATACCTACCGCTTACAAGTGACGGGTGATGGATTGAGCTACAATTCGGAAAGCACCATGCCGGAAACCGTGGAATTGAACGGCCTTGTATTAGATTCTTTTAAATTCGGAGCAACGACCAGTTACAGTCTGCTGCCGGTATTTACCGACCCTTTATCTTTGGGCGATCGCTATCTTTTCATCTTATCAGTAAACGGCGCCAAAGAAAGAACCTTTCAAACGTTCTCGGATAATTTCAACAATGGCAAGGTGAACCAGAGACCCCTCATCATCCCTGCTAACGGCGACGAGGATGTGAAAATTGGAGATACTATTCATGTCGAGATGCAATCTATCGACCAGAATATCTATACCTACTATACGGCCCTTGATGAAATCTCAAACAGTGGTGGACCCGGAGGCAGCGTTACCCCCGCCAACCCGCCAGGCAATATCAGCAATGGGGCGTTGGGTTATTTTTCGGCTCACACAAGTATTTTGAGAAGTGTTGTGATCAAGTGATGAAAACCGGTAATGTGTTGGTTCAGGTAATTCGATTTATTGCTTTGCCGTTCAATCATTTCAGGGCGACCAGACTGTGAGCCCCTGCTCCACCCGGTTGAGACATCCCCACGCTCCGCAGTGTATTTTTCGCCGCACTACAAAATTGCGGTGTGCGTTAGGGGGAGATTTGACTTTATGGAAAAAGTCCGTAAGGATATGAGATATGCCGATACGTAACATTTTCCGCAGTTAAAAAATCAAGGTCAATATGATAAAAGTTTCTATTCTTATTTTAACGGCAGCAATTTTTGCGCTTGGTTGCCATACCGGAAAAAAAATGGCATCTCCTCACGGTATAGTTTCATTGAAGAAAACGTTTCAGAATGATTTTACCATCGGAACCGCAGTCAATAGCCGTCAAATTGAAGAGCGCGATACCGCTGCTGCCCGCATCATTATTCAGCAATTCAACACGGTGACTCCTGAAAACATCATGAAAGCGGAGGTTATCCATCCCGAGTGGGACCGATATGACTTTGACAAGGCGGATAAACTGGTTGCTTATGCGAGTAAGAATAACCTACAGGTTAATGGGCATACTTTGATCTGGCACAGCCAGGTTCCTCCGTTTCTGAGACGCACGAAAGATGCCGACACCGTTCGGCAATATATGCGCAATCATATTCAAAAGGTTGCTTCTCGTTATGATGGAAAAGTTTATTCCTGGGACGTTGTGAACGAAGCCCTCAACGAAGATGGCACCATGAGAAAATCAATATTTTCTACTTTGGTGGGAGAAGATTTTGTGGTAGAAGCGTTTCGTCTTGCACAAAAGGCAGCTCCGCATACCCGGCTATATTATAATGATTACAACATCGAGCAGCCAGGAAAAAGGGCAGGTGCCATTGCCCTTATAAAAAGAATACAGGCTGCGGGAGTAAGGATTGATGGAGTTGGAATCCAGGGGCACTGGCACTTAAACAAAATTCCGTTCAACTACATTGAACAAAGTATACAGGAGTTCTCCGCCTTGGGAATCGAAGTGTTGTTTACCGAACTGGACATAAGCGTATTGCCGAACGCCCGAAATATTGTGGGAGCCGACATAAACCAGCAGTCTGAATATGAAGCCAGTCTCAATCCATACAAGTCTGCACTTCCAGATACCGTTCAAAACGCTTTGGCCAGAGATTATGCAAAACTGTTTACCCTGTTTTTAAAATATAAAAAGAGTGTTAACCGGGTTACTTTCTGGGGCGTCAATGACGGACAATCATGGTTAAATGGCTTTCCGATACGCGGAAGAACAAATTACCCGTTGCTCTTCGACAGGAATTATCAACCCAAGCCTGCCTTTTACAGCGTTATAGCAACAAAAAAGAACAGCCAAATTGAGTAATCAGCAAGTAATCCCTAAACTACCTGAATGGAAAATACGTCAAACAGGTGCAGACTGCCTCTGCCTTGATCCAATATAATTCCAGTTGTTTGCGAACGTTATTCATTAGAAAGCGAATAAGGGAAATCAACCTTTAGTGTGCCCCGTTGCCTGTTTGGCCATTGTCTTCATCCCCACAATAGCCATCAGGTGTAGCATGATACAAGCGGTCTATCACTTCCCGAATCCAGTATTGGGCCTTCCAGGGCTGGCTGGCATAGTTGAATAAATAAATCATGTGCTGAATGGGTTGGTTGCCATGCGAATACTGGCCTTTCATTCCCCAGGGAACCGCTATTGCTGGATAAGGGTTACCGTTCGACACGAGGTTTTTGAATCAGTGCCCATCAGTGTATTCACGTAATCTTCATAGCTGGTCTTTTGCCCCAAGGTGCATGTAGATGTGAACAGGCCGCATATAATAATGTTTTTAGTGATTTCATAAAGCCGAATGTATTAGTCTGGCCATATTGCCAGGTTTGATATTCAGCTGTAATTGAGCTCTGCTCTTTAAAAAACGTTGCATTAAAACAGTAACCGCGACCCTTTTCTAAAGTGTTTTAATTTTGACGCCATTCGAAATTGCCATCTTTAATCAATAATTATTTCACGATTTTATACACTGTTCCATTTTTATTGTCCGGACCTGTTTCAGGGTTGGTCATGATGTACAATTCGCCGCTGCTGTCCTGACTAAACGAAGTAATTCTTGTGCCTTCAGGAATATTTTGCAGTGTTATTTTCCCCCTTGACCATGCAGCACCGGATTTTGTTAAATAGAATACCGGGCCTGTCCAGTCGGCAAAAACGTATTTATTTCTTAAGGCGGGTAAGCTTTTTCCGTTGTAGACAAAACCACCGGTAATAGACAATCCTTCCTTATGAGGATACTCCGATATAGGCATGGTGATTCCCGTGGTGTCGCAACCGGCTGCAGGGTTGTGGCAGTGAGTTCCTTCCATGATTCGCCAGCCGCAGTTGGCGCCCTTTGTCACAATGTCCACTTCTTCCCAAAGGTCCTGACCCACATCGCCTGCAAACAATTGTCCAGAGGTTTTATCAAACGAAAACCGCCACACGTTGCGGAAACCGTAGGCCCATATTTCAGGCTTTACATCGGCACGGCCGACAAAAGGATTGTCCGCAGGCACAGTATAACCAGAGGTAGTATTCACATTGATGCGCAATATTTTTCCAAGCCAGGTGTTTAAATTTTGGCCATTGCCAATTTCTCCGTGTTGATCATGCTGGCCGCCACCATCGCCAAACGAAAGGTATAAGTAGCCATCCGGTCCAAATTGGATACAGCCACCATTATGGTTGCCTCCCGGTTTTTCGGCAGTGAGTATGATGCGTCCACTGTTTGGGTCAACCTGGTAAGAACCTGCTGGCATTACGTATTCCGCCAGCACCTCGGTATGATTTGGTTTTTGCCCGGAAGACGCAGAAGGCGTGGAAGGGGTGCTGTAAACGATATAGAATTTTTTATTCGTCGCAAATTGCGGGTGCAGCGCTATGCCCAACAAACCGCGTTCTTCATAGCCGGGGTTCATTTTTGTCAGCATCTTTTTCAAGTCCATCAACGGTTCATCAGCAAGTGTACCGTTTTTCATCACCCGAATTTTTCCGGATTGTTCTGTTATCCATGCCTCCCCGATTCCCGGAAAAACCATGGCTGTAGGCGCCTGCAGGTTTTTAGCTACGGCCTGCACATGCAATGTCAATTGTGTGGGACTGTTATTTTTACTTTGTTTGCTTTGTTTGCTTTGAGCAGATGCAGGCAGAGAAAAAAGGCCGATCGACAATACAGCGGCTGCAAGTAAGGTGTAACATGCTGCTCTTGAAACACACTTGATAAATCCCTTTATTTTCATACTGATAATTACTAATGGTAATGCAATATTATATCTGTTTATGGAATAAAATCAAACCATAACTTTCCACTTCGAGGATCGCCATTTGCTGGGTTTTCTGGCTTTTCGGCCCCATCACTTTTGCTGCCTGAAACTTGATGCCGATTGCTGCTGAGGGAAATTGTTACAGCTTGTATTTGAAGGTTCATTGATTAAGGTGGTAAAGGCATACGTGTTTTGAAAAAATTATAATGACTGGAAAAGAGGGTTTGCCAAAGGGCCATTACGCCAGCAGTGTGGATCAGCCATTAAGATAGCATGGAAATTTCGCAGGGCGTCTGTTCCTGGCATCCGTGTGATCCCTGTCCTTTGCTTCAATTCTTTAACTAGAAAAAATTCTCCGGGGACCTCCCTATTCTTTTAATGGAAGAACGTTTATCAAAAGCGATACCGCAGTAGAACTTCCAAAATCGCCTTTGGGTTTTGTTTCACCAGTTCTGGTTGCCCACTTTGTTTGGATAAGGCCATGCGAGTTTCTGTTGTTATAAGCCACTTTGGCATTCATGAGTAGCCAGTCATTCAAATCGGTTTTACCCGTTTCAACGGCATACATGCGTGCATAGCGGGCAAAAATGCCTTTAAACCCGGGCAAATCGTTGCCGCCATCTTCGTTGTTCATAACCTTGTCGGCGTACATGCTATCCCTGGTATATTTTGCAAATTTTTGTGCTTCGTCGAGGTAGCTGCGTTCTTTTGTCTGTTTGTACAGCATGGTGGCGGCACCCAAATACGTTCCCTGGTTATAGGTGGAACTCCAGAAACTGGTTTTGATGAGCCCTGTTGATTTATTCAAATCAATGTTGTCGTACACTTTGCCGGTGGCAGCATTAAACAAATTAAGCTTGGACCAGCTATACAAGGCGATGGCCTTATTGTAATAGGTACTGTCTCCGGTAGCCTGCGCAAGATAACAGCAGGCAACCATTGCAGGCCCGTTAATACAGGCATTTTTTGACGTTTTGGTTTCGTACCAGATCAGGCCGCCGCCAAATGTATTGGTAAAAGCCCGGGCATACATTTTGTCAAACTGGTCTTTGGCTTTTTCCAGGTAGGTTTTATTGCCCGTCAGCAGGTAACCACGCACGGAAAAAAGCACGGCCCAGGTAATATCGTCGTTGTATTTGTTGTACAACCAGTCTGACTTATTGCTAGCGACAAAATGCTGATACATGCTGTCGAACATGGTTTTGTACTTTTCTTCTTTGGTGACTTCGTATGCATCAAGAACAATTTCCATCATCTCGGCCCTGTCCCAGAATCCTTTGCCTGTTTGCACACTGTAACCTGTGGCCCAGTCTTCAAATGCTTTGTGCGTGGCAGCCTCCGTATGCGCTACAGGCTGCGAAGTTTCTTTCTGAAATACCCATTTCTGTGTATCGCCATTGGATGAAGCATATAAAGAAACGGCAGTACCATTCGCAGTATCTCCAGCATTTACACCCAGCGAAAATTTGGGATCGGCAACTGGAAATAAATAAAAAGTTCCTTTACCCGCACTTTTGATTGTCCATTGGCCATTGGTGCCAGAACTGCTGCCATCCTGAATTACATGAACCTTATCTGCGGGAGCGGCGGCGATGTGCAGCAGCTTTCCACTCCCAACATTGAAAAGTGTATAAATTCCTTTGCTGGTCTGAGTGATGATCCATCGTTGAGCGTCTGACCCGGTGTTGGTCCAGCTATCGACGGTTGCCCCGTCGGCTAGGGAAGCGTTGCTCACATCCATTACTTTATTGGTCGATTTTGATATCAGGGTATAAATGGCCCCTGATGTTACACCCTTGGTTTGAGCGAAGCCTGAAGCGGCATCAGCGATAAAAATGACAAATAATACATAATGTAAACGGCAAAAGTCCATAATGTTAGCAGCATTAAATTAGTGCTGTAATATACTGAACAACCTAGTAAAAATAATAGTCCTTTTGCCCAGCAATTTTTTATCAGGAAGACATCGTCTTCTGCAGTCTTGTGGTCTCCAAAATAGTCAAATTGTGATGGGTAATTTTTATAACTTGTGTTTTTATCAGCCTCAATGGAATTTCACGAATATGTCTAAAATTAAAAGAACTGTCTTCAATACCGGCTGTGTTTTTCTTGCGTTCCTCTTACCAGTTTTGTTTGCCGTTCAAGGTGTGAGTGGTCAGCAAGTCACGAAGGGAAAGGCAAAAACCACTATTACCAGAAAAGCAGTCCCCAAAAAAACTGTCACGCCTTCCAAATTAACC
>JBDTEB010000305.1:0-5178 GCA_039922795.1 Chitinophagaceae bacterium | reverse complement strand
TGTGTGACCGGATCGGCCAGCTGGTGAATGAAAAGGTAATCGAAGGTATTGCCCATGTAAATAACGAATCAAATCAGAAAGAAGGAACCCGGATTGTTATCGATCTCAAAAGAGACGCGGTAGCAAACGTGGTGATCAACCAGCTGTATAAATTTACTGAACTACAGACTTCATTTGGGATCAACAATGTTGCCCTGGTTAATGGACGACCAAGGATCCTGAACCTGAAGCACATGATCAGCGAGTTCATTATATTCCGCCACGAAGTAGTGGTGCGTCGCACGGAATTTGAATTGCGCGAGGCGGAAAAGAAAGCGCATATACTTGAAGGTTATATTATCGCGCTCGATCATCTTGACCAGGTGATTGCACTCATCAGAAATTCATCCACACCGGATATTGCAAAAGACGGTTTGATCAGTAATTTCGGCATGACGGAAATCCAGGCCAAGGCTGTACTTGAACTCAGGTTACAACGCCTTACCGGCATGGAGATCAACAAGATCAGGGAAGAACATGCAGCGCTGATGAAATTGATTGAGAAACTAAAAGAAATTTTGGGAGATGAAGGCCAGCGTTACCAGATCATAAAAGATGAACTGCTCGACGTAAGAACGAAATTCGGTGATGAAAGAAAATCGCAGATCGTTCCACTTGCCGACGAAGTAAATATGCTCGACCTGATCGAAGAGGAAGATGTAGTGATCACCATTTCACACCTGGGTTATATCAAGCGCACATCACAAGTGGAATTCCGCCAGCAAAGGAGAGGAGGACGCGGTTCAAGCGGCGGGAAAACCAGGATGGAAGACTGGATGGAGCATTTATTTGTAGCATCCACGCATCATACCATGCTTTTCTTTACAGAAAAAGGCAGGTGTTTCTGGCTAAAGGTCTATGAAATTCCCGAGGCCGATAAAACCAGCAAGGGCAGGGCAATACAAAACCTAATTCAGATTCCTCAGGATGACAAGGTTAGAGCCATCATTGACATCAAAAACCTTGAGGACAAAGATTTTGTCAATTCTCATTATATTGTACTTTGTACCAAAAAGGGCGTAATTAAAAAAACCTTGCTGGGTGATTTCAGCCGGCCACGGCAGAACGGAATTAATGCGATCACTATTCTTGAGGAAGACCAATTAATTGAAGCCAGACTTACCGACGGTACCAACGAAATCATGATGGCGCTGAAAAGCGGCCGGGCAATTCGTTTTCCTGAAGTGAAAGTCAGACCAACGGGAAGAGGCGCCATTGGCGTTGGTGGTATAGAGGTTGACGATGAGAAGGATGAAGTGATTGGCATGATATGTGTCAAAAAGGAAGATGAAAGTCGTACTGTATTGGTTGTTAGCGGAAAAGGCTACGGAAAACGGACACCAGTAGACGAATACAGAATCACCAACAGGGGAGGAAAGGGAGTCAAAACTATTAATGTAACAGATAAAACGGGGCCGCTGGTTGGAATTCTGGATGTGAGTGAAAAAGAAGACCTGATGATCACCTGCAGAAGTGGCGTGACCATTCGAACCGGTATCAATAATATCAGGGAAGCTGGCAGAGCAACGCAGGGAGTTAAACTGATCCGGCTGAATGATGGCGATGAAATTGCAGCCATCACCAAGTTGAATGAACTGGAAGAGTCGGGGGAAGATATAGCTGAAATAGATGCAACTTTAATTGATGCAGAAGAATCTATTGTAAATGATTCTTCGACAGCTGCCACTCAGGATGAAATGCCGGAAGATTCCAGCGAAGAAGGTCAGGAAGAAAAAACAGAAGAGTAAATTATTAATTAAACCCTCAATAATTTTTAAACCTATAAAGCATATGAAACGACTACTGTTTAGCGCTATGCTGCTTGCTGCAGTAACTGGTTCTATGGCACAGGCAACCAATAAAGCAAAAGACCTGTTGAAGTCAAAGAAATACCAGGATGCCAAGACCGAGATCGATAAGGTATTGACGAATGAAAAAAACCAGAAAGATGCGGAAGCCTGGTATGTAAAAAGCAAAGTGTATGGTGAAATTGCCAATGATTCTACTTTAAAGGCCAGTTTTCCTGAAGCAAGAGATGAATCTGTAGAAGCCCTGAAAAAGTATGCAGCGATGGACGACAAAAAGCTTATTTCGCTGACACTTGACAATTACAAACCGATCATGGATGCGTACCAGGGATATTTTAAGACGGGCGCTTCCTATTATAACAGCACAAATTACAATGACGCGTACACCAATTTCAAAAAATGTCTTGAATTAAGCAAGTACATGAATGAGAAAGGTTGGAGTAACCTGAAACTGGATACCAGCGTTGTACTCTACACCGGTATCTCTGCAGAAAAAATGAACAAAAAGGATGAAGCTGCCGTGTATTATGGCGAGCTCGCCGATGCCAAAGTAAGTGGTGAAGGGATGGGTGAGATCTACAAATGGCTCGCTGATTACCACAACACCAAGAAAGATAATGCCAAGGCAGCCCAATACCTCGCAACAGGAAAGGAACTTTACCCAAAAGATAATTTCTGGGCTACTATGGATCTTGACATGGCCCGCGAGAAAGGAGATAAAGCTGATCTTTTTTCAAAATACGAAAGCCTGATCAAGGCCGAGCCTACAAATTCAACTTATTTCTACAGCTATGGCATTGAACTATATAAGGAAGGTTACAAACCTGACAGCGCTGAACGGCCAAAAAATTCCTTGGAGTTAATTTCAAAAGCAGAACAGAACATCAAAAAATCCATTGAATTAAAGCCAGACTACGCGCCCGCCAACCTGGTTCTCGGTCAAATCTATTACAACCAGGGTGTTGATCTAAACGCAGAAGCCAAGAAGATCAAGCTGCCACCAACTGGAAAATTAAAGCCGGAAGAACAAAAGAAAAAGGACGAGCTCAAAGCGGCCATGATGGCCAAGTTCGATCAGTCAATTCCTTACTTCGAGAAGGTTGACCAAATCCTCGGTACACAAGGCAAATTGAAAATGGAAGAAAAATCCAATCTTAAAGATGCCTATGATTTAATGATCACCATTTACGATAATAAGGGCCAGAAAGACAAGGTAACGGCCCTTGAGAACAAATTCAACAACGTCGATAAGGCGCATTAGAATTTTCACGTTCTTTATTAGAAAGCCACTTCGAAAGAAGTGGCTTTTCTTTTAAAAAGCCAATTACTCTACTTAACATAATATTAATTATAAGACAAACAATGGGAATTTTTTCTGTGAGCGCTGTTCACTTCATCATCTTCGAACGAATAGTACTCAACGCAATGTTCTTGTAAGAAACTACCGCATCAAGAAACTCGCGGGCCAGACTTTTCGTTGGAAAAAAATCATCAGCCCATTCTTTCTTCCACTGTCCCGAAAAATACTGAAGGATTTCTGGCGAGGTCGGATTGATCTCAAAATCAAAATCATTTTCCCACTCGATGCGTAGTGTAAAAAGATTTGGATGGGTTCTTTCCAGCACTTTAAAGCCTATGGAATGCGTGGGCAGATATTCCTGGAATAGTTCCCCCAGGTCATAGCCGTGAACAAAGGGAAGCTGGCTTTTATTGACCATATACACTTTTCCCTGATACTCATGCAACAGCCAGAGATGAGATTGTTTTGGAAACATATATTCGCCAATCACCGAAGGTGTCTCGATATAACCGCGACGGGCCACCCGAAACTGTTCTTTAAGAAACGCCGAAGGATCATCGACATGTTCCAACACTTGGTTGCAAATGACGAAATCGAATTCTTTATCTTTAAATGGAAGGTTTTGTCCATCGGCTTCAATAAATTTCTGTCCCTTCAAAAGCTTGAGATCGCCACTACGGTGATCATTTGAGTCTGCGAATTTATCAACAACCACATTTGACCTGAAGTGTGGATTATGACCGCCGCCAATTTCCAAAACATAATCGCTTCGGCGTATGGATAAATCATTTCTCGACTTGGGATTTCTGACTTTCAAATTATAGCGAATTTTATTTGTCGGTTAATGCTAGCAAAAAAAGGTGATTCCCGATTCACTTTAGAGGTTGTCGTTTAAGTTTCCTATTTTTCGACAAGTTAACCTGATCCATCTTTGTCAGCAACCCCATCAGTCAAATCAACTTTCTGGGCAAAGTCACTCTTTTTCACGCTAATGCAGCGTTTTTCGCTGTTTTTCTTTGGCCTGGGGAGTTTTTTTATCCTTACTCATAATTTCCTTACTAAGGAAGAAGTTGGCATTTATGCGCTTTTTCAAACCACATTGGGTTTGTTGGAATATCTGAAAATGGGCCTGCTCAGAAACGCGCTGATCAAATTAAAATTCGACGAAGGATATATCAACCGATCCGATGAAGTGTACTCGGCTTCACTGATTATCAATTTTGCCTACTCTGCCGTCGTCATTGTTTTCCTCCTGTTTTTTTCAGGATGGATCTCTTCATTGCTGAAAACGCCGGAACTTAAAGACCTGCTTCATCTTAGCATCGGGATCGTGATATTCCAAATCCCTTTCAGCCATTGTGAGATCCTGCAACAAAGCGTGATGACTTATCAAAAGACCTTTTACGCTTACTGCATACGCCAGGGTCTTGTTTTCGCATTTATCGCTTCTGCGCTTTTCAACAGGTCAATCGTGATAAATAACAACAGCCTGGTAATCGCTCAGATCGTGGCAATCGGAACGGCATCTGTTTACTACCTGTTTGTGTCAGGACGAATGCTGAGCCGGAAACTGGAAGTAAATATGCACCTGATCTGGAAACTTTTGCAATTCGGACGTTATGTTTTTGGCACCGCCCTACTCTCTTACTTGTATAAATTTGCGGATCATTTTGTTACGGCATACGTCATCGGAGATCCGTTCCGGGGCAAAATTTACGTCTCCTATTATAATGTAGTAAGCCGGGTTTCCAATGTGCTGGACGTCCCCTTTATGGCAGTAGCAGACGTGCTTTTTCCCAAAAATGCTCATGCCCTCGCTACTGAAGGAACGACCAAGGTGAAGTATTATTTTGAAAGAATGGTCGGGATCCTTACAGCGCTGATCATTCCAGTAAGTATCTGTATTTGTTTTCTACCGGGATTTGTAATCCGCCTGATTGCAGGACCAGCGTATCTTCCGGCAGTTCCCATCCTTCAGATCACCATGGCCTTCGCTTTCCTTCGACCGTTCTATGGGCAGTTTGGCTTTAC
>JBDTEB010000304.1:0-4244 GCA_039922795.1 Chitinophagaceae bacterium | reverse complement strand
TTGACCTAAATAGTTACATGATAGATCCTTTCTACCCCCTTTACCCCACCCTTCTGACAACATGCTTCAGCCTTACCCGTTTGAACACAGGCCATCTTTGTTGAGACACTATATTTTTTAAACTCCTTCGCCCCGATAAAATTTTTATCCACCAGGGTGAGCTCGCGATTTCCGCTGAGTGTCTGATCGCTGACTTTTAAAAAGTGAAAGGTCGAGCCATCGATGGTCACGTGCTCGTCATTGCGAATCGCAAGATCTTTGAAATTGCCCGTGATCTTCATCTTGGCAATGGAAAATCCTGCATCCTCAACAGCTTTTCTTACCTTATCTATATTGACAGCGACATTCTTTTTAAAAACTACGTTAAAAGAAGAATTGCTAATGTCTGGATCTACGGATTGAATGAAAGAAACCTCTCCGAGTGCGTTGTAGATGGCTTTGGTACACATCGCACAGGTTAGGCCACTGGCCTGGATCCTGGCAGAAGTAAATTGTGACTGAACGGGACTAAACTGGAAAGCAAAAATTAAACTGATGATGAGAATTCGCATAAATGATGTTTTGCCGGTCGCTTCGATAGAAGGCGACCGTTTGATATAAATAAGTTGTCAACGACCTTGAGTTCAGGAACTTATTTCAATCAAACATTAAAGCGACAAAATAGTATATGGCGTTTTAAGGCAGCGATTCCGGGAGGAGCATTGGCACAAGGTTGCACCCGCGTAATCCTTTGCAGTCCAGGGCTAATGAATACCGGAATTTCACGAAAGATGGCAACTACCGGCTGACTAAACAGGTAGCCCGTTAATGACTGCTTGTGGGCGTCTTGCAGTTTTATAAATTTCATCTCATCCCGGCAACATTTATTTCCACTCATTCCGCACTTCGGGCATTTTTCAAACTTTGCAGGAATCAGTGAAAGCTCGGAGACCTTGTCCATGCAATAGTGTACCTGAAAGGCCATTCCCGAAGAAACGCCGAGGTAAAGAATCGCGAGTAAAAAGGTGAGCAGTTTTTTCATGAACGCTGCGAAGGTACGATTTCTAGTTCAGAAAGGTCCAGAAGATGCCCAGCCTGAACACCAGTCCCGGGTATGGGTAATTGGCAATGGCGAAATTATTATTGGTGAAACCGAAGGCAGGCTTCAGTCTCACTGTATTTAGATTTTCCGCGCGAACATAGGCTGTAAAGCGTTTAATGCGGAAATGAAGAAATCCATTAATCTTTGGCCTTTTCAAACTGATGGTCTCCTGATCCTGGTAAAAAAACTGCCCGGTCACCGGTGAATATCCGTCTGCCTTGTATGGAGTGTTATAGAGCACTTCCGCACCCACGATCATCATCAGGTTTTTAAATCCCAGGCTTCCTTCATAGGTAATACGCTGCGAGGTATACACTAAAGGAACGTTTACAGGGGCGGAGCCGGCTTTTTGCTGAACCGTGAGGTTGGAATATAAATTCCAGTGTTTGGTTAGCCGGAATCTTTTGTCGGCGCTTACCTGTAATAAATTGAAAACAGCAGCTGATTGGTCTGCTTTATAAAAATCGGTGAAATAAGTATAGTTGGTGATCAGGTAATAATTTCCCGAAAGACGCAAATCCCGGATAGGCTGATCGATCGTCGCAAAAATATTGGTGATATTCTCGTTGACGAAATTTGAAGATTGCGAAAGATTAAAACTGCTCCCCGGTTCATAAATAAATGATGGCGATCGGTTAATATTTTGAAATCCTGCCTGCAGGTAACCCAGTTGTTTGCTGATGAATCGTTTCAGACTGATGAGCGCGTTATAATTTCCCGCATTATATCCTGCAAAATACAATTCTCCATTGGCCTCGATATCCCACTTCTGGTTTCTTGTTTTGTTCCGGTATTCGCCGTGGCCCATAATATTGTACAGGCTGTTGCTGGCGGTTTGAAATTGGCCAAACAGGTTCTGCAATGACGCACCAACCTTAAAGAACTGCTGCGAATTTTTTTCGTCCGGAAACTGGTAGATCGAAAAGTCGTTAAAGATCTCCTTCCATTTATCCATCTTTAAAACGCCGTTTCCCGTCGTCACGAAATTGTAGTGGTGCCGGTAAAACGAATCACTGGGATTGGCACCAGCCGCGGCATTGTCAACAAAACTGTACATGTACGAAGTGTACTTGAAATTATGCTCCGCCCTGACCTTGGGATAGAATAAGGGGATCACGGAAGAATCAGTTACCACTGAGTCTTTTCTGCCCAAATCATATTGATGCCTGAGAAAAAATGTAAAGTTCTTGTATTTGGTTCCGGTATTAATGGTGCTGCTGAAAACAGAACTTGAACTGCCTCCCTTATTTCCAAGTTGAACGGGAATGCCTAAGCGATTGGAATAGGTGGCCACATCATCAATATAATTCATGGTATCAACGATGCCTCCATTTTCTGCGGACTGTATCTTGTTATTGAGGAGAATAAAAAAAGCATGGTATCGCCGGTTCTTTGACTGGTAGGAAGTATTGAGTCTTATATTGTTATGATTGGTGTTCTGATTCTTGAAAAATCCGGGCGAAGCAATGAGCCGGTATTCAAATGCGATGTTCCAGTCGGGGGAAATATTCTGAGTGTGTTTAACATGGATCATCTGCTCCTGCTTGGGTCCCAGCAGGTAGCCAAGTTCGGAGAAAGGCTTAGTGGTATTATAGAATTTCGTGTCGGCAAGTGCAAAATCATATAAGTCAAAGGCGTGAAAGCCAGGATCCCAACCTGCGATTTTGTTCGGTGAAAACAACAGTGATTTGGCGGCATTACCGGTATTGCCAAGGTAGAAATAATTGCTGGGGATCGGAAAGCGCTGGTAGAAATCGTTAAAACTAGAGTCCGTTCTGGCGTACCGACTGGTGTCGAGCGTACGATAAGTTATCGTTATAGAATCTTCTGACGGGTCCCTGTGTACCAGACTATCACCTCCTTTGCTACCACCGCTCATACCACCACCCCCGCCGCCACCGGGCAATCTTCTGAGTAATCCGCTTTGGGCATCTGCAGAATAGCTGAGCGAAACGATGAAGAGGATTAGGAAAAGAATTTTATTCATTGCGAAAGCAGAACGGCAAAGTAAAGAAATTCGCTTCCTTTCGGAGCGGAGCAAAAGTTAAGATTAAAGACGATTGATCAGTTCCGTAAGAATTTTTGTGAGTTTGGGCTCGGCATCTTTCGCCGCCTGGAGCACTTCTTCGTGGGTGATGGTGTTGTCTTCCTCCCTGATACCGATATCGGTGATCACGCTTATGGCAAAAACGGGGAGGCCAGCATGACGGGCGACGATCACTTCCTGCACCGTACTCATTCCTACGGCATCTCCTCCGAGTGTTCTCAGCAGTTTGTATTCGGCGCGGGTCTCGAATGTTGGTCCGGTGACGCCTGCATAAACTCCTTTCTGGATGGGGTAGCCAAATTCGGCAGCTATCGTTTCTGCCTTTGCGATAAGATCCTTTGAATAAGGCTCGCTCATGTCCGGGAAGCGTGGACCCAATGCCGTATCATTTTTACCCAATAAAGGGTTGATGATAAAAAAGCTGATATGATCCTGGATGATCATCAGGTCTCCCACTTTAAAGGATGGATTCATTCCGCCGGCCGCATTACTGATCAAGAGGTACCGGATGCCCAGGGCATGCAAAATGCGAATCGGATAGGAAACTTCCTTTGCGGAATACCCTTCATAATAATGAAAACGACCAGCCATGGCCACGATCTGTTTGCCGGCCAGCTTTCCAAAGATCAACTTGCCATGGTGCCCTTCAACAGTAGAGACGGGAAAGTCCGGAATTTCATTGTAAGGGATCTCATGTTCTACGGTTATTTCACCGGTGAGGTTTCCTAGTCCGCTGCCAAGCACAATGCCGGCAAACGGCGTTTTTGAAAATCTGGACTTTATAAATTCTACGGTCTGGGTCAGGTTCATGTTTGTCAGGCGTTGCGCTACAGCCAAAACTAATGAATAAATAAGAACCGGTTTGTTCAAACCAAAATACATTTCCCCGCACCCTTGTCGTAATATATTTTTGCAAAAATTTTTGGAATGGAAGATCTTATCAAGGAAGCCTGGGGAAACAGGGAGTTGCTGAAAGACAGTAAGTACACCGATGCGGTTCGCGCCGTAATCGAAGAAGTGGATAAGGGCAGATTACGTACTGCATCTCCGCCATCTGCCGAAGGCGAAAGCTGGCGGGTAAATGAGTGGGTGAAACAGGCGATCCTGCTGTACTTC
>JBDTEB010000303.1:0-4706 GCA_039922795.1 Chitinophagaceae bacterium | reverse complement strand
TCGGCCAGCACATGCTGAACATTGCGTTTAAGCGCCGAGGTATCAGGGTGCGTGGTGAGGGAGTGAAGGTCGGCGATCATGAAATAGCAATCGTAGTCATCCTGCATCTTCACATAGTTCTGCAGAGCGCCAAAATAATTGCCCAGGTGTATTTTGCCCGTTGGCCGTATTCCGCTAAGTACAATGGTTCTTGCACTATTCATAAGGAGCGCGAAGATAAGTTTTCGGATCGTTTTTCGTTTAATGAATCTTGATTTGTGGCCTTCAGCCGCCCGTCCACTATCCTTGCCAGTATTGATTGCAAACCGTTATTTTTGCTATCTTATAAAAATGAAATGGAAGTAACCGACGAGATGGTGGCTAACCTGGCCAGTTTAAGCCGGCTGAGTTTTAATGAGGCTGAAAAGGAAGAGATTAAAAAAGATCTTCAACGCATGATCAGTTTCGTAGACAAACTTAACGGTCTCGATACTACTCATGTAGAGCCCCTGCTCCACATGAGCGAGATGACCAATGTTTACCGCGAAGACGTCGTAAGGGGTTCCATGGATCGCGCGGAAGCTTTGGCCAACGCCCCGAAAGCCGACGAACAATTTTTTAAAGTCCCGAAAGTAATCAGGAATCCTTCTGATATCCAAAGCTAAAAAGTAAGCGATTATGAGCTCTGCCGTTATTCACATCGAAAACCTGATAAAGAATTATTATCTCGGCAAGGAACCGATCACTGTATTGAAAGGGATCACTCTGGATATTCACAAAAATGAATATGTGGCCCTGATGGGGCCTTCGGGTTCCGGGAAGAGTACACTCATGAACATCCTGGGTTGCCTGGATTCACCTACCCGTGGAACATACATTCTCAACGACCACGACGTAAGCAAGATGGCAGATAATGATCTGGCGGAAGTCAGGAATAAAGAAATAGGCTTTGTGTTCCAGCAATTTAACCTGCTGCCAAGACTGACCGCAGCGGAAAACGTTGCCCTGCCACTGATTTACGCAGGTATCGAAAAAAAGCGCCGAGTGGAAATGGCCAGGATGGTGCTTGAAAAGGTTGGACTAGCAGATAGAAGTCATCACAAACCCAATGAGCTAAGCGGTGGTCAATGTCAGCGGGTAGCCATTGCGCGTGCCTTGATCAATAATCCATCTATCATTCTGGCAGATGAGCCTACGGGAAACCTTGACACCAAAACTTCCGTAGAGATCATGAATATCTTCGGTGCCATCCAGGCGGGAGGCAATACCGTGGTGTTGGTAACGCATGAAGAAGACATTGCCAATTACGCACATCGCATCGTTAGACTTCGGGATGGGATCATCGAAAGCGATAAAAGAAAAAACACCGAACCGGAGATGGCTTATTTCCCGGGTTAAAAACCTTTCTTAATGGCTTTCAAGATATATACGAAAACCGGTGACCTCGGTAAAACGAGTCTTATCGGAGGAACCAAAGTGCCCAAAAGCGATCTTCGGATAGAAGCTTATGGAACTGTTGACGAGCTTAATTCTTACATCGGGCTGGTGAGTGATAGCTTTTCAGAAAGCGCTAATACTTTACGCGAAATACAGGACAGGCTGTTTACCATCGGATCCTCGCTGGCCTGCGATCCCGCCAGGGAGACGCACATGAAAATCCCTGATCTGCACGAATCGGATGTCGAATTTCTCGAACACGAGATAGACAGGATGAATGAAGAATTGATTCCAATGAAATCATTTATTCTTCCCGGCGGACATCCTACGATTTCGTTTGCCCATATTGCGCGTTGCGTCTGTCGTCGTGCCGAACGGCTTTGCGTGGGTATGATGGAACACGAAGTGCCTGTGGAACCACTCGTCTTGAAATATTTGAACCGCCTTAGTGATTATCTTTTTGTACTGGCGAGATTTATTGCGCATACCCTGGGCATCAACGAAATCGCCTGGAAGGCAAGAGTATAAGGCTTGTAATCACTTTAAAAAATATCATTGCTTCAGCAGCCGCATCACCTGACCTCCGCCGGCGGCTAATTTTATTGTGATTACATCAGAACTGCTTACCGTTCTAACCTCTTTTTTTAAATGATCCGGATTCTCTGCCACATCAGGAGCATCGCTGTATAATTCAGCAGAATAATTTCCGGAAGATAAAAAACTCAATGGAACCTGAATGGTTCGTGTTTCGCTGTTATTAATGCTTCCGACATACCAGTCATTTCCTTTACGGCGGGCAATGGTAACATACGCATTGACCTGCGCATCCGGGACCTTAATTTCATCCCAAACAGTTGGCACCACTTTTATAAACTCGAAGCCCGGTTGACCCTCATAAGCAGCAGGGTAATCGGCCACCATAGAAAGATAACTCTCCAGAACAACATACATCGCCATCATATGACAGCGGGTACCGACGACCAGCGGCCTGGTATATTGAATTTTATATTTTGAGATAGGCACGGCCCGAAAGCCACCAAGATGATAGTCGGTCGCACCAGCTAATCCCCGGGTAAATGGAATACTGATATCATCATCCGGCGTGATGATGTTTCCCCACTTGTCATTTTCATAATTCAGTGTTCCTTCCCGCGTAAATTCATTCGGATACGTACGGTTAAGTCCGGTAGGTTTATAAGCACCGTGAAACTGGATAAACAGTTTGTGTTCCGCTGCTTTTTTTAGTAACTCCACCTGAATGTTTACCATTTCCTGGTCATCGCGATCTAGAAAATCGACCATCATTCCCTTTATGCCCCATTTTTCAAATTGTGCAAAGGCTTTATCCGGATTGGGATATAAGGCTTTCCAATTTACCCATACATGAATTCCCACACCTTTTTGTTTTGCATAGTCGCAAACCTGTTGCATATTCAGCGAAGCAACTGACTGGGTAACATCGGTGTTTGGACCCACTTCACCATAACCCCTTGCATCGCTTTTATACCAGGCCACGCCGCCATATCCAATTACGGAACTGTACTCTATATTATTCAGGGCGCAAAAATCGATATAATATTTACAGGTTTCAAAGTTGATACCCGGAGCGAAAGTAGTATCTGGCACCACGTCGCCATTCCACCAATGAAAAGATGTTTTCCCGGGCTTTATCCAGGATATGTCGTTGATCTTGCAAGGTTCATTTAGGCTCGTCAGTATATTTGATTCAAGAAGAGACCCGACTCTATCACTGATAAGCATCACCCGCCACGGCGAAGCGTGCGGAAGTGTTGCCTTCACTTTTATCTTGTCCTGCCCCGGTAACGGAGATAACTTACTCCTCACTATTCCATCCTGTTTCATCAGGTACATCCCAGCATAATCTACCAGTTGCGCTTCAGTGATCGCCATGAATATTTTATCCGGATATTCAAATAACACAGGCAGATCCATCAGCTTATCAGACTTCAACGTGCTGAAAGCCATCCGCTCGTGGCGGGTTTCGTGAGAGGTAGCATAATTTGAAAGAAAGCCGGCAAGCACCAGTGGATCACCTGTTACCCGAAAGGTCGAATTTTCTGCTGTCAAGGCATAAGAGGACCAGTTATTCTGACTGGGAACATCATATCGAAAGGCGAGGCCATCATTAAAAACCTTTACAATTAAATTAATGGAACGCCTGCTGCCACTACGTTCTTCCAGAGGTATAGTAACTTCCCTGTAATAATCATGTACATGTTTTGTTTTGCCTACAACCAAATCGTAATCATTTTCTCCGTTCCTGAAAACGGGCCTGTTGATTTTAAGGTCCTTCCCAAAATCACCACCTTCTTCAAAAGAAAGACCCAAAGACGATGGGTCAATAATCGTTTTACCTTTATAAATTACGCTATATGCCGGAACGTTATTTGCAGATTGAAACTTGAAGACAACATTGCCATCCGGAGATTTTAATTGAATATTTTGAGCATTGGCAGTAAAAGAAATAATCAGCAGTAAAAGGGAAAAAAGCTTTTGTAAGATCATATCGTTTTTTTAAGCAATCATTTTTTTCTGAATTTGAATCATCACAAACCTTTTAAATACTCGATCACCGCCTTCCTCTCCTCATCCGTTAATTTATCTCCGAAATAATGACCGTAATTTCCGTAACCAACCAATTCGGTATTATAAACGGTTGTGCCGCCGGGTTTATCAACTGTTGTGTACACCCATCCCAACTTGTCATAATCATACTTTGGCGCATTAAAATCCCTGCTCCAATATTTCGGGCGGATCTTGCTGTTTAACACCGCCTCTATCGTTGGTACAGAACCGTTATGAAGATAAGGCGCCGTGATCCACACCCCATCAAGCGGTGGCGCAATATATCCCCTGAAGGGCTCCAGCCGGGCAGGATGATCGCCCATCGCGAACCAGCTTTTGTTAAACCAGTTGATCATTTCGGGATTCTGATAATTGCTAGTGTACAACAACGAATCAGTTTTTATCAACGATGCCGGAATCAGCAAATTAGGATATTCGTCATCCTTCTCGCCATGACATTTTGAACAGTTCGAATTGAATAACACCCTGCCCTGCTCAGCCAGGGCCCCATCAATTTTATGAGGGTAACGGGGAGGCTTAATCGATTTGATGTATGCCAGCACATCGCTGATATGATTATCAACTTCCCGCGCTTCAGCGGTATCATGAACAGTAAGTAAATTGGAAGCCATCAGGAACCGGCCAAAATCACCCCGGCCAAAACCGGTGTAAAACATGGCATTCTTTTTTTTCAGCAACCACCA
>JBDTEB010000302.1:0-2762 GCA_039922795.1 Chitinophagaceae bacterium | reverse complement strand
GTATCGGGTGCCGGGGGTGGTCAGAATGACCATGATGTAGCTAAAAAGGCTGCAGAAATTCTGGGATTTACCATCAAGAAATAGCCATGATTATGAAAAAAGCAGTTTTAATCTTGTTTTCACTTATTACAACTATGACCTACGCACAACAAGGTTTTATACAAGAACCAGTACTCACAGGAGATATGGCTGCCAAAATAGCGCAGACAGCCTTTGCACAATCAGAAAAAGACGGATTGTTTGTTACAGTGACTGTAGTGGACAAATCTGGCCAGACACTTTCCGTATTAAGGCACCATAATGCCGGGGTGCATACTATACGGGCAAGTTATAAAAAGGCCTTCACCGCCAATTCTCAAAAAAGGGAAACAGCTGAAATAGCCAAAGGCATAAAAAATGGAACCATCCCGGAAGATGTTCGTTTTTTAGATGAGAATATCCTGATTCTGGACGGCGGACTTCCTATTTATATTAATGGAAAAGTTGTGGGTGGCATTGGTGTAGGTGGAGCGCACGACAACGAAGACGTCCGTATTGCCAAAGCGGGTTTAAAGGTCCTCGATCATTGGCCCACCTTGATCAAATAGCCAGAAGGAGAGATTAATCTCCACTGCTGAAATCTGTTCATTGTTTGTCGAAAGCAATTTTAGCTGTCAAACAATACAAACAACGAAAGAGAGATATCTTCAGGTATGAAAATTCTGGTTTACGGAGCAGGTGTAATCGGCAGTATTTATTCCGCCAGACTTCATAAAGCGGGATTTGACATTACCTTACTCGCTCGTGGAAAGAGATATGAAAGTTTGAAACGAAACGGTATAGTTATAAACGATGTTTTAAGTAGAAAACGACTCGTAAGTAAAGTGCCGCTGACTGAAATTTTAAGTTCTGCCATCTTTTATGATTTGATCATTGTGACCGTTCGGTTAGATCAACTTGATAGCGTAAAAGCAACACTGAAAAGCAATGCGGCGTGTCAGGCAATTATGTTTATGTTGAATAATCCCGACAACCTGCAGCAATTAATTCAGGAATTTCCTGATAAAAAAATTCTTCTGGGTTTTCCAGGTGTCGGCGGTACCTGCGTTAATGAGCAAATAGACTACGTTCAAATAAAGGAACAGAGAACTACAATCGGCGATATTGAAGGCACCATCACTAATATTACCGAAGAGATGGGAAAGAATTTTGAGCATGCCGGATTTAAAGTTGATCTCTGTAAAAATATGCAGGCATGGTTAAAAACACATGCAGTTTTTGTTGTGTCTGTTGCAGCCGCTATTAGTAGAGAAAATGGAAACAGTATTCAGCTGGGCAAAAACAGAAACAGCGTGCAAAGGATGGTTAAGAGTATCAACGAGGGTTTTAGAAGCTGTGAAAGACTTGGAATGCCCATAGCGCCGGCAAATTTGAAAATGATCTTTATGACAATGCCTCAATGGTTTTCTGTGTGTTACTGGCAAAAAGCCATGAAGGGAAAAACAGGGACGTTAGCGATGGCACCGCATGCAAATGCTGCGAAAGCAGAAATGAAGTTATTGGCGGGAAAGGTATTAGATATAGTTCATACTTCTTCTGTTGCGACCCCAACCCTCGACAACCTGCTGTTAAATTTTATTAATTCAAAATAAAATGACGTTGCCTGCCAACAAAAAAGCCTTATTTGCAATCATAAGGTTGAGGGAAAGCTGTCTTAAACCATTGTCATGAAAAAGATTTACACCCTGTCGATTTTCCTCTCTTTAATTCTCCTCTTTGGCTGCAGTAAAGACTTTCTGAAAAGTTACGACAACAGGATAATTGGCACATGGCGGATAACGGACGTTAGTCGCATTGGATTATTTGGGGATGCGGATAAACTTCCTTTTAAAAGCGGAACCTTTGATTTTAATGAAGACGGAAGCCTGACCTATGTGAACACAGCAAATGTTCTTTACCAGGGCAGATGGGATATTGTAAAAAAAGTAATTGATGAGAAAACAGTCCGCAGCCTGCAGGTTTCAGCCATTAATTTTACAAATCACGAGATATTGTCAGCGTATTACGACGACATGAACTTCTTAAGCACGAATCATTTTAGATCAGAGACAGTGTCGACTTTTATTACCTACGTTACTCATTTCCGCAGGTGAGAGCAAAGAAAACGCCCTCCAGGTAAGACTTTATACGTTCACGGAAAAGGTTCCCAGAACGGTACCGACCCGCTAGAATATACCAGGAAGTGACACACAAAGGAAACAGAATCCAATGACCGGGATCTCAATTTCCCTCAAATCCACTATCTTGACGCACCAAAAAAGAAAAGATGCGTAAGATTCTTAGCTTGTTGATCCTGACATTTGCCACCACTGTTTACCTGCAGGCTTCACCGCTGGCAGAGCCTGTAATCGAGGGGCGCTGGGATATTACCGTGATGATGCTTGGCAAGCCCGAACCATCATGGCTTGAAGTAAGTCATTCGGGTAACCATACCCTCGTAGGATTGTTCACCAGCGTTTCAGGGAGTGCCCGCCCGATTTCCAAAGTGAATTTCAGCAACGGCAAAATCAGTTTTGCCATCCCTCCGCAATGGGAAGGTGGTGACAAAGATCTTTCCTTTGAAGGCAGCCTTGTCAATGATAAATTATCCGGTTCAATCAGCACCCCGGACGGCAAGATCTATAATTATACAGGCGTAAGGGCGCCGTCACTTAAAAGGACCGCCGCTCCTGTTTGGGGCAAACCGATAAAACTGTTTAATGGCGTTGACCTGAAGGGCTGGC
>JBDTEB010000301.1:0-8982 GCA_039922795.1 Chitinophagaceae bacterium | reverse complement strand
GGCACAATTACCTGCAGCATCTGCGCTGATATCGATTATCGCTGCTTCTTCCCCTGAACCTGAGTGATCATCTAACGGTGCCGGACAGCTGCGGAAATTATTATCATCCCTGAAGATCCTACCGGCATTACCCGCTCTTGGTTTCCAGTTCCCTTTCCAGATTATTTCTGTTCCTTCATCAACAAGTGGCCAGCCGAAATTGCAATGATAGAGCAACATATGGGGAACCGGCATATTGCCACAATTACTCACCTCATCGTGGATCAAAAGATAAGGCTCGCCCAGTTTTCCGGAGATGGTCCGTTTTAATTCAAACGATGGCCCAAAGATCAACGTCTGTTTAATTATGCCGGTGATACTCATGTTCAACCGGCCTTCTCTCAGATCAGGTTGAATGATCGATTCGATTTCTGCAGGTAAATTACTGATGGGACCGTGAAGGCCACGCTCGCCGAATGCATCCTTTTCAGGGCCGCCAACATGATCCAGACCGCAAGTGGTGACCAGGCCACCGCCAAAAGTTTTCAGCCAGTCGATTCCCTGGTTTGAGAAGGGCGCAGGGGGAACAATTCCGGTATGACTAAGCCAGGCCAGGCTGTGCTGGTTGAAAAAAGCATCCGCAATATCCATTGCCCTGTCGATAACGACCTTGTAACGCAGCCCCGTTCCGGTATTTATCCAGGCTATCCTGCTTCCCCGGCCCTGACCATTGTCAATGACGGAAGTTTCGATACCACCAAGCTGTGCACGGTTGGAGATCTTATCGGCCCAGGGATAACTCATTGGCTTGCTTCTATTTTTTATTCGCGCCACGGCCACCAGACACGAGGTAGGCCATAAGGTCTTTTAACTCGTCAGGATTAAGACTATTTATCAGTCCCGGGAACATAATCGATGGCGCATCCGTGACACTGGTCTTTAACACATCTTTTTTGAGAATTTTTTTGAGGGTCTGCGGGGCAAACGGATTTTGAATGACGGAATAACTGTCCTTATCCTGGTTAGTAACCCTGCCCAGGACCGAGGTTCCATCCTTCAGGTAAATATAGGTGGCGGCAAACTGATCCGAAATCACTTTATTGGGTTCGATAATCGACTCAAGAATGTCCCTAGTTGAAAAGCGGGTACCCAATTGCGTTAGGTCGGGACCAACCTGTCCGCCTTCTCCCCCGATCCTGTGACAGGACCCACAGAGAACAGCACTATACAGCTCTTTCCCCCTGGCAAGATCCCGGGGCGACTTATCCTTTTCGATAACAGCCAGCGCGGTGTCCGTTACCCACCTTCTGCCCGGCCCTTTGGGGCGGGGAACGGTACTGGCCAGTTTGTTCGCATTGCCCTCATCCATCAAAGCACTTCCCGACATTTTATTATATGCCGCAAACTGTTCTTTCGGCACGTTTCCCAATGCCATTTTACGGGCACGATCTATAAAGCCGATGTAGCTGTTACCGGCCTTGTACCCGAAAGCGGTTGTGAACCATTTGAAATATTTATCGCGCCACTGCGGCGTCCATCCAATCTTTGCCGCGCTTAATGCTGTGGCATAATATATCTGCTGCGCAGGGGGCGTTTTCGCCAGCATAACGGCAATGTCCATCCCATACTGCGGGTTGCGGAGAATCAGGTCAGATGCATTGGAATATGATTTCTGCACCAGGTCATCATCCTTCGCTTTAGTCATTAACTCCATAGTTTTGGCCACCACGTGCGGATCACCGAGATACACCAGTATTTTACTGTACATCCTGTTTACTTCGTTATTTGCTGCAGGATATCCGGGGGAAAGATGCGCAATCATTGCATTTTTTTGCGGTGCCTCCGGAAGTCCCATTCTAAGCAACGCCAGTTCGCATGCTCTCAGGTAATCGATCTGCTGTGCTGGTTTCAATTGTTTGAAATCAACACCGGCGAGTGCACTAAACACACGTGTTTTCAGCGTTTCGGCGCCCTTGTGTGAAAGAGCGATCATTGCCTGGGTAAGAATAAGCGGATCTTTTTCTGATAAAGCTTTTTCCTGCCAGCTTTTTACCGGCTGCCTTTCAAGGACTTTCAATGCAGCAAATCGAATGAAACGATCATCACTCTTCAGGTACTGCCAGGAAAAATTTATCGCTTCAGGATCTTCGTTAACCTGAAAATCTTCCAGCTTATGCCTGGTCGCCCTGGCAGTTTTCGCCTGGTTTGAACCGGCAGCAGGCAGAGGATCATTGGCTGATTTGTTATCCTTATAATAAACGCGATATAAATGTGAATCAAGCCTGCGGCCGCCGGTGAGAAAATACATAGCACCATCAGGCCCGATAATTCCATCCGTTAAAGGAAGCGGTGCGCCTGAAACAAATTGTTCGGCTTCAGCTTTGTACGATGAACCGTCTGGCTGAAGATGGAGCGCATATATAATACCGAAACTCCAGTCAAATGCAAAAAGGGCATGACGGTATTTTTCGGAAAAACGGGCTTGTTGCCCGCTGAAGAAACTTGTTGGTGAACCCTGACCCACATTAAGTATGGCAGGCAGGTTATCGGGATAGGAGGGCGACCATTTATCTGTGCCGGGGCGCCATCCGAATTCGCTGCCTTTGGTAACATGACAGATGCGGGTGGGCCTGTACCAGGGAAGACCAATGTCCCATTCCATATCGGAGTCGTAAGTAAATAATTCTCCATCCTCGTTGAAGGCCATATCAAAAGGGTTGCGAAACCCTGATGCCATCAATTCCCACTTGCTGCCGGCAGAGTCTGTTTTGGCTATCCATCCACCATGCGTGTTCACTGTGTTGTCATGACCGTTAGGATCACGAATAAGCGGCAAAAGATTGTCTATCCGGGCAGTGTCGCCACCACGATAGCCATCCATTTCCGGGATCTTCGTGAAATTTCCTGCGATCACATAAATCGATTTTTTATCGGGACCAAGCACTGCAGTGTGCGGACCATGTTCCCCTTCACCCTTCAACAATTTAATCAGCGTGATCTTGTCATATTGATCATCATGATCAGTGTCTTGTAATCGGTACAGTCCACTTCTTCTTACCAGGTTCTTATCCCCCTCGTCGTTAACCATTACGTAAAGACTGTGAAAGGCGTACAGCAGGCCGTGGGCAAAGCCAAGTTTAAGCGAGGTAGTGTCACCCGGAATTTTTATATCAATTTTCTCGACCTTGAGTTTGGTGATATTTGTATCTGCGCCAACAGGTGGAATAGTTAACCGGTACAGGTAACCATACTGGTCGCAGGCGATCATTCTGCCTTTGTCATCAAAGGCCATGGCAACCCAGGAACCAAGGTGGTTTTTACCGATGTCATAGAGATGATCTGCGTGAAAATCAGGCAACAGCTTGAGTTTATCCGCCAGGGGATCTGCGTTTACAGCTGTGTTGCTGTTATTTCTGCTGAAAGAAATGGCAAGAAGAAAAATCAGTAACAGGGAGAACGACAGCAAAAGGGAAGTTGATCTATTGAGTTTCATTGGCTTAGAATTGTGCGATAAGATAAATGATTATTTTGAATTCAGGCTTAACCATTTCTTAACGACAAAATGTTTCACGCTTTATTTCTTCAACGGCTTGTGAATCAATAGTATAAGTACAGATGGGTCCTTAAAATGTGTAGCTGGAAAATTTCCAGTTTTAACAGTACATGATGTTAAAACTATTCAATACATTGCACCCAATAAAGAATACCTAAAACTATCTGCTATGCCCAATCCAATTGCTGGTATTATTTCTCCTCTCCGATCGACAAAACTTTTACATCACCAGCCAGCCTTTTTTATATGTGCAGTGCTAAAACCTTTTAGCAAAAAAATTCCGGCCTCATCATTATAAACTTAAAAACTTGAGAGACGGTTTTTCAGCGATCCGTAATCCATTTTATTGATCGACAAAATGGACTCAATACTACTAAACGAAGACAGATTGCAGCCTTTGGATCCTCGAACTAGCAATAATTATTTCACTTAAAATTCAAACTGCCTAATGAAAAAAACTGCGGAAAAATGGAAGCCCGTTGCCTGTTTTCGCAGTGTATTCCAAACCAAAACCGGTTTTCAAAACAGCCCGGTGCATATCCCACCGGCAAAAACTTCAAAAATTATTCTGTTATCAATTAATCATTAATTCTCATGAGAAAAAAAGTTCCGACTTTAGCTGGCTCAAGCCAGGACAAGCCTCGTGTAAATCTTTGTACGATGAATATCGGCGGGATTCTGAGGCTAACATTCTTGTTGTTACTGTTTGGCAGTTTTCAACTACAAGCAAACACTTTTCTTCCTCCGCATGAAGTGAAAGGAAGAGTTACCAACTCCACGGGAGATCCTCTTCCAGATGTTTCCGTTGTTCTCTCCGGTACAACAAAAGGGGTTACCACGAACGCTGATGGCCGGTTTAGTATAACCGTCCCGGATGACCGCTCGACCCTTGTGATCACCAGCGTAGGTTTCGATACCAAAACAATAGCCGTAGGAAACAAAACGGAAATTTCAGTGACACTGGCAAGTGTGGTAGCGGATCTTGACCAGCTTGTTGTTGTTGGTTATGGTACCCGCAAAAAATCGGATCTTACCGGTGCTGTGGGTTCTGTAAAAGCTGCACAGCTTGCTGAACGTCCCGCTGCTTCTCTCAACCAGGCCCTCGCCGGCAGGATAGCAGGTGTACAGGTAAATTCAAACTCCGGTCGTCCCGGTGGTCGTACCAATATCAGGGTTCGTGGTTTCAGTTCCATCAACTCTTCAAATAATCCATTGTACGTGGTTGACGGAGTAATGCTGCCACAGGGAAACCAAACACAGGCCAGCCAGGCCATCGACTACATCAATCCAAATGATATCGTTGGTGTTGAAGTATTGAAAGATGCTTCTTCCACGGCGATCTATGGTGCAAGAGGGGCAAATGGAGTTATTCTTATTACCACAAAACGGGGTAAAGCGGGTGAAGGAAGAATTAGCTATGATGCGGACTTCAGCGTTCCCTTTGTCGGTCCAAATTTTCCAGCCGTGCTTAACGCGAAAGAGTTTCTCGCGGTTGAAGATCTTGCTTATGCGAACATGCAGAAATTTGATCCGGCGGGATGGGCCGCTGGCAAATACGTTTCAAGAAACCCTGCGCTGGCCAGAAAGGATCCTCGTCTTTTTGACGCCTCGGGCAATCCTTTATATGACACAGACTGGTTGAAAGAAGCTACCCAGCACAAACTTTCCCAAAACCACCAGCTTGGTTTTTCCGGTGGTAATGAAAATACGACCTATGCTGTTTCCCTGGGCTTTCGCGATGATGAAGGCCTGTTGCTAACATCATACCTTAAACGCTATTCCGGAAGATTCTCTTTCGACAGCCAGGTTAAGTCATGGATTAAAGTCGGCGGTACATTGAGTTATACCAACCAGGAAGAAAATATCGTAGATCAAAGTGATGCTGTTCCAAGACAGATCGTAGAAGACTTCCCCTTCCTTCCTGTAAAATATGCTGATGGCACATATGCAAATAACAGGGATTATCCCAACGCAGAAGGAAGCTTCAGTTCAGTGAACAGGCTGATGAATACCAGATACATACTTAATACGCAAACCAGTCTTGGTAATGTTTACTCAAACATCAATTTCGCGCCGGGACTTGAAATGCGCACGGTGTTTGGATTTAATGTACTTACCCAGGGAAACAATCAGTCGGTTACGCGCACGCTGAATATCGGAGGATCCGGTAATGCAAGTGCCAGCAACAGGCGCGAGAGTTTCTGGTCTCTGGAAAACTACCTCACCTACAACAAGAGATTCAATAACGTTCACGCAATTACCGCTTTGCTGGGTATCTCCTGGCAGGAAACGAATATTTTCAGCCAGTCGGCCAGTATCAGCGGTTTCTCCAGTGACTACTTTCAGTACAATAACCTCGGGGCAGGCAGCACTGGTCCAGGTTACAGTTCAAACCGGTCACGTTTTGCTTTCAATTCCTACTTCGGCAGGGTGAATTATGGTTACAAAGACAAATACCTGTTGACTGTTACGGGACGTGTCGATGGTTCATCAAGATTTGGAGAAAACAACAAGTACTCTTTATTCCCTTCCGCGGCCCTCGCCTGGAAAGTGTCTGAAGAAGATTTCCTTAAGAACAGTTCCGTCATTTCTAACCTGAAGCTCCGTACCAGTTATGGTTTAACGGGTAACTCAGAGATTCCTTCCTACTCTTCACTCTCTCTCCTCAGTTCAAACTACTCCGCTATACTGAATGGTGCCAAAGTTGGTGGTACGGGTGTAAACAGACTGGCTAATCCTGATCTCAGATGGGAAAAAACTGCCCAGTATGATGGAGGTATTGAACTGGGATTATTCAATAACCGCATTACCATTGAAGCTGATTACTACTATCGCAAAACAACCGACATGCTTCTGGATGCACCTGTTCCACGCACAAGTGGATACGGAACGATCAGGAAAAATATCGGTTCTATGGAAAACAAGGGTATCGAAATCGGAATCAACACGGTTAACGTACAGACCAGGGATTTCAGCTGGACATCTTTCCTGAACATCTCCATGAACAGGAATAAAGTTCTATCACTGGCCACGCCCTCTGACATCTTCGGCATCGGCGGACCAAACTTCACAAATCCTACCAATATCATTCGTATCGGCGAAGCAGCAGGATCTTTCTGGGGACTTGTTCGCCTGGGAACCTGGAGCGAAAAAGATGCGGCCCAGGCAAGCAAATTTGTCAGCTACAGAAATAACCTCACCATCCTTCCAGGAGACATCAAATATCTTGATGTAAACGGAGACAACATCATTAATGATGCTGACAGGATGATCATTGGAAATGGTAGCCCGAAATCATGGGGATCTTTCCAGAATATTTTCAAATACAAATCTTTCGACTTCTCTGTCGAACTTCAGTACTCTTATGGCAATGACGTGCTTGACATGACTTCTCACTCAAGCGAAGACAGGGTTTCCCTGGCTAACAGCTACAGGACGGTGTTAAACGCATGGACTCCAACAAACCAGAACACGCCGATCGCTCAGCTTCGGGATACAAGGGCGGGTTATGTCACCAACGTGGACAGCCATTGGGTTAAAGACGGATCATTCATCCGTGGAAGAAATATTCTGCTGGGTTATAATTTCTCTTCGGATTTTGCAAGGAAGCTGAGACTTGACAGGGTGAGGGTTTATGCTTCTGCTCAAAACCTGTTTTTGATTCATCACAAAGAACTGCGCGGCGATCCTGAAACAACACCAACCGGTGGATATGCCGGTGACGGTAACAACGTGTTCTCCCAAGGTATGTTCTGGCATAGCTATCCCAAATCAAAAACCTTCATGGTTGGTCTGAACGTTAGCTTATAATTCATCTCATAAAAGATATTCATAATGAAACGCAGTATAATAAAAAATTCATTCATCGTTTTCGCCGGCGCGTCCCTGATGTTTGGGCCGGGATGTACGAAATTCCTCCAGGAAAAAGATCCCTCGAACCTGACGCCGCAGAGTTTTTATACCATCCCCGAACACGCGGAAGCCGCCGTGGCCGCCATTTACGCAGACAGTCGCTTTATGGGAAACGGCGCGGGAATATTTTCGAGTAACTGGCAGGCACTGGAAGCGCCAACAGGAACTTCGACGACGGAAACGGCACAGAACTCGGATCTGAACAACCTTTATTCCCTGTCTTACGACGGGAATACGGGTCACCTCGTGAACATCTGGAATGGTATGTACAGGGTGATCGCCAATGCTAATCTGGCACTCGACAAAATCCCGGGTATTACCCCAATGGATGACGGTTTGAAAAAGAGGAAACTTGCCGAGGCACAATTTCTTCGTGCATGGGCCTATTTTTATGGGGTGAGAATGTGGGGCGATATTCCATTGGTTTTAAAACCACAGAGCGCAAGTTCCGCTGATTTCTTTCCGGCAAAAGCCACTAAAGACAAAGTGTACGAACAAATCGTAAATGACCTGACGACTGCAGAAACTGCAGGTCTGCCCTGGACAGATATCTCAGGCCGCGTATCAACAGCAGCCATTAAATCACTGCTCTCCCAGGTCTATCTCACCATGGCCGGACAACCGCTGAACAAGGGAGCGGCTTATTACAAACTGGCCGCCGACAAATCGAAGGAAGTCATCACCTATGCCAATGCCAATCCTACAGCGATCAACCTGTTCAACACCTATTACGATGTACATAGTGTGACGCAGAATAATAAACTGGAAAATATTTTTGAAATCCAGTATAATGCTGATGTGGCTTCCAATCCAATGGACAACTACTATCCGAATTTTAAGGCGGTGACGTATAACGGTCAGGGTGGAACAGGAAGCTCGGTTCCCACTTCTGCTTTTTACAATTCTTACGAAGCGAATGATCTCAGGGCAAAAAATCAGGACGGTTATTTTTACACCAGCTACTACACAAATGGCAACGGTGCTCCTTTTGCGCTTGGTGCTCCCTACGTATTTAAGTTCTTCAACATCACAGCAAACGGCGGATTGAACGTGGTTGGTTCGAAAAGAAACGACCTGAATGTTCCCGTAATCCGCTATGCTGAAATTTTACTGGTGTATGCTGAAGCGCAAAACGAGGTTGCTACCGGAACATCAGATGCTTACGATGCATTTAAAAGGATCAGGGACAGGGCCACACTTGTTACACCGGCGATGGGAACATACAACCAGGCTAGCTTCAGGGAAGCCGTGTGGAGAGAAAGATGGCACGAGCTCTGTTATGAAAACATCACCTGGTTCGACATGGTGCGTTTAAGAAAAGTGTACAACGAAACCACCAATGGATTTGATGATTTTGTGGGTCACGTAAACAAAAGCTCCAATCAGCCTTTGCAGGCGAAACACCTGCTATTTCCACTGGGTGTGCAGGAGTTGCTGAACAATCCAAATCTTAAACCGCAGAATCCGGGATATCCGCAGTAAAATTTCGGTTTTTTGATCATGATAAAAAAGCGGCCGTTTCAGCGTGAAACGGCCGC
>JBDTEB010000300.1:0-9597 GCA_039922795.1 Chitinophagaceae bacterium | reverse complement strand
AGGAAAATACATTGAACTCCAGGATGCTTATAAATCTATTCTGGAAGCTTTTATCCACGCCGGCGCTGTAAATGAAGTAAAGATTCAGATCGTGAATGTGCACAGCGAATTTATTACAGACGCAAATGTTTCGGAAAAACTTGGTGGATTGGATGGATTACTGGTTGCTCCGGGATTTGGTCGCCGGGGTATCGAAGGTAAGATCACGGCAGTAAAGTTTGCGCGGGAGAACGGCATGCCATTTTTTGGTATCTGTCTCGGCATGCAGATGGCAGCGATCGAATTTGCCCGCAACATGTTGAATTTGCCGGAAGCACACTCAACGGAAATGAATCCCGATACGCCAGAGCCGGTGATCGCCCTCATGGAGGAACAGAAAAAGATTACGGTAAAAGGCGGAACAATGCGCCTGGGAGCCTACCCTTGCGAAATCAAGCCTGATACCCTTGCCGCTGAGATTTATGGTAACGGAACGATCAGCGAGAGACACCGGCATCGCTGGGAATTCAACAATGCCTATCTCGAGCGTTTTGAAAATGCCGGTATGGCAGCATCCGGGAAAAACGCCGACACAAACCTTGTTGAAATCCTTGAATTGACAAATCATCCATTTTTTATAGGTGTACAATATCACCCTGAATTAAAAAGTACTGTTGAAAAGCCTCACCCTTTATTTGTACACTTCGTTAGGGCCGCAAAAAAATACAATGATGTAAAGACCAGCCTGAAGTCGGCAGTTTATGAAAGAGAGGGCGTGTAGCGGTTTTCACTTAAAATCTATCGTTTGAATACTGCAATCCTGTAGTGCAATCAGAGAAGTACCACTATCCCTCAAAACCCTATCTTTGCGCTCTTAAAATTATTTTATAATGGGCATGGATAGAAATACGGTGATTGGATTTGTATTGCTGGCGATACTTTTATTTTTTTATCTCTTTCTCTCCAACAAAGGCAGCCAGGAGCTTGCAGTCGCCACAAAAAGGTATAACGATTCTATCGCTTTCGTAAATTCTTCCAAAAAGGTTCCCCTGGCGGCGGCATCCATTGATTCTGCTGCTAAAATTGCCGCATCGACCGATACCGCTGGCCTTCGTAAATCTTTGTACGGAGCAGAAAAATTGGACACCCTTGAAAACGAACTGCTCACAGCCGTTTTTTCAAACAAGGGCGGTCAACCCAAATCTATCAAGCTCAAAACTTACCGTTCCTACGACAGCACACAGGTGGAGCTCATTAATAGTGGGGATAAGTTTTCCTATCCCGTCTCGCTTGCCCCTAATCAGACTGCCGAGATTAGCGATCTCTTTTTCAGCACCGCCGCTGTGGTAAAAAATCCCGATGGCAGTCAGTCTCTTACTTATAAAATCTCCGGTCCATCCGGACAGGTGCTGTCCCATGAATTCCTTTTGAAAAAAAATGATTACGCAATCGACTGGAATATAGGTGCACAGGGCGTGCAACAGCTATTCGGGCTTGGTAACCTGAACCTGCGCTGGCAATCAAAGCCAACAAAACTGCAGAAAGATGTTACCTATGAAAGACAATTGACCAATATTGGATTTTATGAAGACAATTCATTCGACTATATCTTTTCTAAAACAGAAAAAAGATTTGAAAAACCGGTTCAATGGGTCTCGATCTCCCAGCAGTTTTTTGATCGGGTACTTCGTGCCAAGAACAGTTTCGCGAGTGGAGAAGTGCATTGGACAAAAGAAACATCCGATTCAAGCACCTTGCTTGCTACTGTTGAAGCCAACCTACAGGCAAAATTTCCCGCGGGTGCTGCTTCAATGCTTCCCCTGCAATTATATTTCGGACCCAACGACTACAGCATTCTGAAAACCCAGGGTCCGGGCATGGACAGGATCGTAAATCTCGGCAGGGATATGTATGCTTTTGTGAGGCCGATCAACGTTTACATGATCAAACCAGTTTTTGACTTCTTTAAAAAATATATCGCCAGTTATGGCATCGCTATCCTGTTGCTTACCCTATTTATTCGTCTGCTTACCTCTCCGCTTCTTTACAAAAGTTACCTCAGCGGTGCAAAGATGAAAGTACTCAGGCCGGAAATGGACCAGTTGAAAAAGAAATTGGGTGATGACCAGCAAGCTTATGGTATGGAGCAGATGAAGCTTTTCAGGGAAGCAGGAGTCAATCCACTGGGAGGATGTATTCCCGGCCTGCTGCAGATCCCTATCTTCTTTGCCCTCTATAGTTTTTTTAACTCCAATATTGACCTGCGTGGAAAGTCATTTCTTTGGAGTCATGATTTATCCGCCTACGACTCTATATTGGACCTTAGTTTCAGCATACCGTTCTACGGCAGTCATGTGAGTTTATTTACATTGCTCGCGGTGGCCACGAGCTTTCTCATCAGCCTTTACGGGATGAGCAATGCGCCGGATCAAAATAACCCGACGCTGAAATACATGCCCTACATTTTCCCGGTATTGCTGCTTGGATTTTTTAACAAGCTTCCTTCGGCCCTTACCTGGTACTATACTGTCTCTAACGTTATCACCTTACTTATGCAGTTCGTTATTCAGACTTATATTATCAACCACGATAAGATTCTGGCGAAAATTGACGAGACCAGAAAGAAACCAAAGGTGAAATCTAAATGGCAGGAAAAAATGGAGCAAATACAACAAGGTCAGAAAGGACTACCATCAAAACCTTCGGGGAAATAATGCCGCGTGATTGTTAAGAAAAACCAATTTTTAGCACTTCTATCGTTGCTTTTGGTGTGTTGAGCAACGGAATTTTTATTATTATCGTCTAAAAGGTGAATTTATATCATAACCCCACATGAGGCAATTACTTTTAGGTATCTCTTTGCTTGTTTCCACCTTTTATAATTCTGCTTCAGCGCAGAAGAAAATCTCAGATCTCACGCTCGTCTACGAGGCTGTAGTTTCTACCGGCAGTAAAACTCCACAACTTGGGGACGCTTTTGATGGGGCCACCACCACAGTATATATTAAAGGAAACCAAAGTCGTTCTGAAATGGTTAGTGCCCTGGCATCTTTTACAACGATCCATGATTCAAGGAACAGTACTTCGGTGATACTACAGGAGGTGAATGGGCAGAAATTACTAATAAGGATGTCCGCGGAAAACTGGCGGGAGAAAAACAGGCGATATGAGGGAATCACTTTCTCAAATACTGGACTTAAGAAACAGATTGCCGGCTACAATTGCATACAGGCAATCGCCCAAATGAAGGATGGGGCAACATTAACTGTGTACTATACCCCAGACCTGATGCCGGAAAATATGGAATTCGATTACCAGTTTATCAATCTTTCGGGCGTCCCCCTCGAATATGAACTGTCACAGAATAACCTTAAGATACGTTATACGGTGACCAAAATTAATCTCAACCCGGTTCCATCATCAAAGTTTGACATACCGACAAGCGGATATAGAGAACTATCCTATGATGAAAGCAAAACGATGGGAATAGTAAAGTAATATTACTTGGAAAGTTTAATCTTCAGATTCAACATCTGGAGACTTGAGTTAGGGCAAGCAGGTGCCAGTGAAATCTTGTAGTGATTAGGAAGAATGTAAGTAGCATTTCCTTTCTGGTAAGTAATTAAAGAATTGTAAGAAACAGACTCACTAGTTTTCACTTCTTTAAGAACCAAACTACCCCGATAAGTAAGACCGGATTTCAAAGTGAATCCGGTAGATGTCGATAAGGGAACAAAAGCGGATGCAAGAGAACCTTTTCTGCTTTTTGTTTTTTCACCGCCAATACTAGCAAAAGATACCACCGTTAAGCATACGAACGCGAACAACGCGAAGGTTTTTCTTGCAGAGAAAGATGATATCTTGTTTTTAGTGAACATCGTAAACGAAGATAAGCAAAAACAATGCTAAAAATAAAATTATGTGCATATCTTTTTAAGAAACCCTTAACAGCATTCAGATATTCACAAATTTGAAGTTCTTTATAATAATAACCGTTGTAAAATTGGCTACCTTAGATCAACTCAATCTCTATGAGAGAAAATCCTTACCGGCAAGACAAGGACGATATCAAAGAATTATTGGCTAGTTATCAGAATCTTAGAGCGGGGAAAAGTCACTCATATCTGGAGGAGGATTCTTTCGAGCGAATAATTGACTACTTCGATGATGCTGAAGAACTTACACAGGCTATGGAAGCTGTGACACTTGCTATCGAGCAGTTTCCATACTCCGCAATGCTCCTGTTCAAAAAGGCCGATTTGCTTATTGCCACGAGAAAATACTATGAAGCGCTTAGAACACTTGACCAGGCCGCAATTCTGGATAGCCGCGATATAAATCTTTATATCCTTCAGACTGATGCCTATCTCGCCCTTGATCAACAGGAAAAAGCGGTGGAATTGCTTGAGCGGGCACTCGAGAAATTTGAAGGTGCGGAAAAGATTGAATTGCTTTTTGAACTCGCCGATGTTTATGATGATTATGAAGAGTTTGATAAGATATTCGATTGCCTGCAACTGATTCTCGAACAGGACCCTTCCAATGAAGAAGCTTTGTACAAGATTTGTTTCTGGAGCGATTTTACCCGCCGAAATGATGAAAGCATTGTGCTGCATCAAAAAATCATTGAGGAGGCACCCTATAATGAGCTCGCCTGGTTTAACCTTGCTGCGGCATTTCAGGGAATGAAGTTGTATGAAAAATCTATCGATGCATACAAATATGCCATAGTGATCGATGAGAAGTTTGATTATGCTTACCGCAACATGGGGGATGCTTATATCCGCCTTAGAAAATACCGGGATGCTATCGAAGTGCTCGAAAAAGTGATTGAACTCTCACGTCCCGAAGATGTGATCTTTGAAGCGATAGGTCATTGTTATGATAAACTCAAAAACTATGGCCAGGCACGCTTCTATTACAGGAAGGCTTCGCATTTGAGTCCGGACGACAGTAAACTATATTACAAGCTCGCCTGCACCTATATGAATGAGCAACAGTGGAACCAGGCGGTAAGGCAACTGGATTCCGCAATGCAGATCCACCGCAATCAGCCGGAATATAATCTGGCTATGGGTGAATGCAAAATTCAAATGGGAAATATTAAGGAGGCAATTCAACACCTGACTAATGTGGTCAGGTCCCGTCCGAAAAGTAAGGCAGGGTGGGAAGCCCTGATCAGATGCCTTTATAATGTAAGATACTATGACGAAGCGCTGGAACAGGTTGGGGCAGCGATGAGACTTACAGAAGGCAAACCATTATTTATCTATTACCTGAGTGCGATCTGTTTTGCCAAAGGGAAATCAAAGGAAGGTCTTGTTCAGCTGAATAAAGCGATTACCCAGGCGCCTAAAATGATCAAAAAATTTATCGCACTCAATCCGTCTATCTTGCAAAATCAGCAGGTGGTTGACCTTATTGCGGCATTCAAGAGGAACAAAAACATTTAATGTTTCTTCGGGGTTTGAACTTTTACCATCTTCAGGTTAGAAAACTCTTTACTATTTTTGCGCGCATTCAGCAGTTTTACTTTATGATAAATTAAAAGATGAATTTCAATCTTTCACAGATTCCACATAGGCACCCCAAACCCAGAGTCCATGGCTTAACCATGGTAATGGACAAAGGATTAAGTGTTGAAGAAGCAAAAAATTTCATGAGTGGTTCCCATCCTCATGTCGACATCGTGAAGCTGGGTTTCGGCACCTCTTATGTAACCCCCAACCTCCGTCAGAAATTGGAGGTATATAAAAGTTATGATATTCCCATCTATTTCGGTGGAACGCTGTTCGAAGCCTTTCTTATCCGGAACCAGTTCAATGACTACATAAGTGTTTGCAAGGATTTCGGGATTCATTATATGGAGGTTAGCGATGGATCGATTACCATTCCTCACGCAGAAAAATGCGGGTATATTGAGAAGCTTACAAAACACGGCACTGTTCTCAGCGAGGTCGGCAGCAAGGATGCTGCACATATTATCCCGCCCTACAAGTGGATAGAATTGATGCGTGCAGAACTGGCAGCAGGGGCCACTTATGTCATTGCAGAAGCCAGGGAGGCCGGAAATGTGGGTATTTACAGGGGCAGTGGGGAGGTGCGGGAAGGCCTGGTTCAGGAGATTCTGACACAGATCCCGGAAGAAAAAATAATATGGGAAGCCCCCCAGAAAGCACAGCAGCTATACTTTCTTGAATTAATCGGGTGCAACGTAAATCTTGGAAATATCGCTCCGAGTGAAATGATCGCGTTGGAAGCCATGCGTATTGGACTGAGAGGCGACACTTTCGATCTCTATCTCAAGAAGGAATTTGTTTCATGAAAAAATACGGTCTGATAGGATATCCCCTGAATCATTCTTTTTCAAAAAGATTTTTTTCAGAAAAGTTTGTCAGGGAAGGAGTAACAGATGCCAGTTATGAAAATTATCCGCTGACAGATATCGGGCAGTTTTATGAATTGATAAATGCTGTTCCCGGGCTCGCGGGGTTGAACGTCACTATACCTTATAAAGAATCCGTTGTCCCCTTTCTTTCCGAACAAGATGAAATTGTAAAGAGGATCGGCGCCTGTAATTGTATAAAGATTAAAGATGGCCAACTATGCGGCTTTAATACAGACGTCTATGGGTTTGAAAGTTCGCTTGCAACGAAATTGCTTCACCATCATAACAAGGCGCTTATTTTAGGTACTGGCGGTGCATCCAAGGCCGTCGCTTACGTGCTTTACAAACTTGGCATTTCTTACTATTTTGTTTCAAGAAAAGAAAATACAGGTGATCCCGATATTCTCACTTACGAATCGCTGACACAGGAGATTTACGACTCATTTTTACTGATTATAAACACTTCACCTGTAGGGATGCATCCTGCAGAACAGTTCGCGCCGCCTATCAATTACAGCTTCATCACTGATAAACATTTTCTTTTCGACCTTATCTATAACCCTGATCAGACCCTTTTTTTGAAACACGGAATTGAAAAAGGGGCTACAGTTCAGAACGGGTATGACATGCTGGTTTACCAGGCCGAGAAGAGCTGGGAGATTTGGAACGGAACTGCTTAAATTTCGACTAAGGATAAACTTGAAATAATACCGGAAGTAAGAGCGGCGATCTTTTTCCTAGCGTAATCATAGCAAACCATTCCTGTTTTTGCAATAATGGCGATCTCGGTTTTATCGGACTTTATTCTCTCTATTTTATATACAATATCAAAAGAAGCGGTTTCGAAGTTTAACGCGGCTACGGATGCCACCAGGTGGTCACCATAGAATAATTCTTTCCTGAACTCGATAATTACATCCCGCATGATCAAACCTGGTCCGGCAGTGCCCATTTCATCTAGTCCGGCCTTTATCAAAAACTGCATCCTGGTTTCATGAAGGAGCGACAGAATCGAATCATTGCCTACATGACCACCGTAATTAATATCGGTAATACGAATAAGGATCTCTGTAGAAAAGACAAAGGAGGAAGGAAGTTCAATTATTGTTCTAGCCATACATTCAGTCTATGTCCTTTTGCTGTAGAATCAAATCTTTTAATTGCAGGATGTCCATGAAATTGGTTGATGTGGGTACAAAAGCATTCTGGCTTATAGCTGTGCGCCAATTCTGAAATCTGGCTTTCCAAATGAGGCTTTCGAGAAAAGATTTATGAAAAATGCCTTCCCTTAAATCAGTATCATTATCACCATTAAGATAAAGAAGGAATTTAGCAAATTTTGCAGAGATCCTGGTCTGCGCGCCATTAGGGCCGGTCACGTTTACATACATCTCATTTGCTTTATTTATCAGGTTTATATCCTGGATAATCTCACCACTTTCGTTCCTGATGGGTTTGGCAGCAACACTTGGCTCGGGAAGACCTGGTTCCCAGTGATCTCTGACTACCGCCTGATCAAATTCCCGGGTTAGGCCGGGAGGAGTTTTTTTTTTGAATTTCAAGGCAGAATAGATATTATTCGCCTTCGGGGTGGAAGCTGCAATTTCGGGATCGAGTGTTTTACTCGCTACGCCAGTTGAAGTTTCTTTGGGAGTAATTTCGCCGGGCACGTTAGCCGATGAAGACTCGGTGCTGGCAATAGACCCCTTCCTGGTTTTATTATTTATTAGAAGAAAACTTCCAACGAGGATGACTGCAGCGAATATGGCTGCCACCCTGGGTAGTTGTTTGCGTGCCTGAAAATTTACCGTGAATAATGTTGATTTTTTAATGGAAATGTCTTCGAAAATATGATTCCAGACACCATGGGGAGGAGCAAGTTCTGCTTCTAGCACCTTCTCTCGGAAGAGCATATTTTCATTCTGCTCATCCAAATAGGTGGCCACACCAATCCAGACAGATGGGGGAGGACTCATCTCAAAGTCTAAAAATCGTTGTTTTAAATTTTCGTTCATTTTAGCGGCTTAAGGCCTTCCTTTTTTCATCCAGAAAAAGGTTAACCTTAGTTTGCAGTATGCCTTTTGCTCTCGCAAGCTGTGACTTGCTTGTACCTTCACTTATCCCAAGGATATTTCCTATCTCTTTGTGCGAGAATCCTTCTAAAACATACAAGTTGAAAACAGTTCGATAGCCCGGAGACAATTTCTGAATTAATTTGATAATGTCTTTTTCATCCAGTCTTTGAAGCGCGGTTATTGAGCCGTCAGTAAGCGTAGCGTCCTCTCTTTCCCCAATTATGGAGAGATTAAGTTTTCGACGATAATGTTCAATAGCAGTATTTACAAAAACCCTTCGGACCCATCCTTCAAAAGAACCTTCTGCCCGGAAACGACTCAGATTCTTATAGATTTTTATAAAACCTTCCTGTAGAAGATCCTGTGCGTCATCGGTATTGTCTGAGTAACGAAGGCAAACCGCGTACATCTTGGATGCAAAGCGGTTGTACAGCTCTTTTTGCATTTTTGCGTTCAGAGCGATGCATCCATCGATTAAGTCGTGATCACTGATGTATAGGTTGCTTTTAATGCTCAAAGCGTTTCTTTTTATTTTTCGGAGGCCGGCAATGGTGATTCATTCACTTTATTCAAAAATAGCACCAGTTTATCGCCCGCCTTTCGGCGATGGCTATATTGAGCCTTTTCGTCTCTGCACATTTGCGCGAAAGTTCTGTTGGCGCCAAGCGGCCGAAATATAGGGTCGTACCCGAAACCCTCTGTGCCAGTGGGTTGATGTTCGATAGTACCTTCGGCAATACCGGCAAAGAAGTATTCCATACCATTAAGACGCAGTGATATGACTGTTTTGAACCTCGCTCTGCGATCGACTGACCCAGACATTTCGGTAAGGAGTTTTTGGTTATTCATCGCGGGGTCCCGCTGGTCGCCTGCGTACCGGGCGCTATTTACGCCTGGCGAGCCATTAACAGCATCCACTTCAAGACCCGTATCCTCGCTGAAGCAGTTTTTACCAGTCAACTCCATGATTACGCGTGACTTCTCTGAAGCATTCTCTTTAATCGTTTCAAAAGGCTCCGGGATGTCGATTTCGATACCAGCTTCCTTAAGACTAATGATTTTCAGGCGGGAACCAATGGAAGACTGCAGTTCCTTTATCTTTTCTTTGTTATTTGAAGCAAAGATTAATTCTTACATAGATTAAATTGGCTTTAG
>JBDTEB010000299.1:0-13106 GCA_039922795.1 Chitinophagaceae bacterium | reverse complement strand
ATATGGGCGATATTAAGGTTACTGTTTTTATTGTCTGCGCCCACCCCGAACGCCATAAGAGAACTGTTATTTACTTTAGCTTCATTAGCCACAAATGTCATTAAAGAGGCAACGTCCCTGATGCTGTCAATACTTGCCAGTATTGGCCGGATGGGATCATAACCGCGTTTGTTAATGGTGACAGTATCCATGCCCGAACCATAAAAATCACCAAGTTTTTGTTCGATGGTACCCGCAGTATTGGCGGCTTTGGAAACACTATCCAGGATGCCCTGCAAGCGCAGGCGCTGTGGATAGTTCATAAACATATACGCCCCAACACCAGCCTGGGAAGGCGGGATCTGGGCAGAATCATACCAAATACGATTGACATACATAAAGAAGTTATTCCCCGGCTTTAGCGAAGAGTCTATACCTTGTATGTGAGCGGCGTTTTTATCGGCCGTGTTTTTGCATGCTGCAAAAGAAAGCAATGTTATAAACAGACTAAGTGATCTTTTCATAATGATGACTAATGTATGATAATTATCTGTCGCAAGATTTTTATCTTTCGAATAAATCTTCATTTGATGCCGGGGCAGATCTCGGTGGAGCCGATTGGGGCAGCTTCAGAAAAAACATCCATATTAAACACCAAAACAACATAAGTTTTATGAAAATAATTTTGTCTTTGGCCTGCTTCCTGTCCTGCTACCTCGCAGCTCATTCACAATCTGATAACCTGTCCATTAATCACCTTCAGGTAATTGGCTCACACAACAGTTACAAGCAGGCTATTGATCCCGTGTTGTTTTCTGTATTGAGCAAAGCGGATTCGGCTTCCATGTCCAAAATCGATTATGACCACATCAACTTATCAGAACAATTAAACCTGGGTCTGCTGAATCTCGAAATAGACGTATATGCAGATGAAAAAGGAGGAAGATATGCCCATCCAAAAGGTCTTGACCTGGTGAAAGGACAAAAGCCCTATCCTGATTCGGCGGGCGTGATGAATGAGCCCGGCTTTAAAGTATTTCACATAGCGGATATTGATTTTCGGAGTAGTTGCCGCACTTTTAAACAATGCCTGGAAGAACTGAAAAAATGGTCCCTGGCACACAAAGATCATTACCCGGTTTTCATTACCATGAATGCCAAAGATGATGCGATCAACAGGCCCGGTTTTACCAAACCCGAGAAATTTACTCCGGCTGTTTACGATGAACTGGATAAAGAAATAGTGAAATATCTCGGCAGGGAAAACGTAATCACTCCGGATGATGTTCGTGGTACATACAGCACACTTGAAGACGCCATACTAAAAGGTAAATGGCCTACACTCAAAACTGCCAAAGGAAAGTTTATTTTTATTCTTGATGAGACGGGTGCAAAAATTGATATGTATGTAAAAGAACATCCTTCATTAAAAGGACGAATTTTATTTGCCAATGCTGAACCCGGCACACCAGAAGCTGCCATTCTTATCAGGAACAATCCCAAAGGAGACAACATTACAGCCCTGGTTAAAAAAGGATATATCGTACGTACAAGAGCCGACGCAGACACCCGGGAAGCAAGACAGAATGACTATTCTTCCTTTGAAGCCGCGTGTAAATCCGGTGCACAGATTATTACCACCGATTATTATCGAAAAAGCACTCATTTCCCCTCAGATTATATCATCAGTTTTAAAAATGGCAAATACAGCAGAATAAACCCGGTGAAGTAAAGATTTAATTACTGAGGGATCGAAAACACCCGTTTATAGACTGATGATAAAAAGTAAAGCCAACATGGAAAAGTATAGTAAGCGATAGGTGCATAATAGTGGTAAATCCGCGTGCTAACAAGTATTTACATAACATTCCCGTAACGTTAAGTTAACATTGAGAGGGTTCCTTTGCAAAAAATACAACTGCATGGGCCTTCAATTTAAACGTATCATTTTTCTCGCGCTTGAATTTCTACTTTTTATTTCGGCTATGGGCCAGGAAACTGCAGCCACCCTTAGTGGCACAGTTTCCGACTCACAAGGCAATATTATTATCGGCGCTACTGTTACTGTAAAACATATTCCTACCAGCTTCAGCACGGTTACGCAAACCAATAACAAAGGCATTTTTGTAATCCCCAACCTCAAACCAGGCGGGCCTTATACGGTGTTGATCTCTTTCGCCGGATCAAAAACTGACACTATTGAGAATATCAATCTGAGCCTTGGGAATAATCCTGATGCAAACGTAAGGCTTGTCAACGACGGCAAGGTGCTGACAGAGGTCGTGGTTACTGGCTCCAGGAGACTTCAGTCAGCTGGCTTGAATGTGGGTAAGGCGCAGCTCACCACGCTTCCTACAATAGGAAGAAGCCTTTCAGATTTTACGCGCCTCACCCCTCAATCAAACAATAACTCATTTGCAGGTAGTAATTTCCGCTATAACAACCTCACGGTGGACGGAGCCGTTAACAACGACGCCATTGGTTTTAGCAACTCATTTGGTGGCGTAAGCGGTGGCGGCCAGTCAGGAGCGGCAGGTTCTGGAACAAGAACCAATCCGTACAGCCTCGATGTGATCCAGGAAGTGCAGGTGCAACTGGCTCCTTATGATGTTAAACTGGGAAACTTCACCGGCGGCAGTGTTAATGCAGTAACTAAAAGCGGAACCAATGCTTTTCATGGCTCCTTGTATGGCTATGGCCGCAACCAGGGTCTCGTGGGGAAAAGCGTTGACGGGTTGAAAACAAAGATCGGGTCTGCCTTTCAAGATTATCAATATGGCGCCACGCTCTCCGGCCCAATAGCAAAAGATAAAGCTTTCTTTATAGTGAACTTTGAACAAACCCGTCGGAAGGAACCTACTTTCTACAATGCCGGCGAACCAGGCTCGGCAGTTACAGTAGCTGACGCGACAAGCATTTATAACCAGTTGAAGAACAAGTACAATTATGATGCAGGCTCTTACCTGGGTGCCTATAAAATTTTTACAAATAGCGATAAGTTATTCGCACGTTTTGATTTTAATCTGAATGCCAAAAACACTTTGACAGTTCGTGGAATATATACCAACGGGTGGGGCAATAGCCTGGAACGCACAAGTACCAACTTTCAGTTTGGTTCTACAGATTTTACCCAATACACTAAAAACGTAAATCTAACCGCTGAACTTAAAACGAAATTTACGAACAACCTGAACAACCAGTTCAACATAAGTTATGTTAACGTTCATGAATATCGTGATTTTCCAGGTACTCTTTCTCCTTTTATGGATATTGGTGGGGGGGCAGTTTGGGCAGGAACGTGGAGAGAAGCTTCTATCTACAATATGAAGCAAAAAACATTTGAGGTGAGCGATAACATTACCCTCACCAGGGGAAGCCATAAATTCACTTTCGGAACACACAACGAATTGTATGACCTGACTTATGGATTTATTAATTCCTGGAACGGCCGATGGGAATATTCAAATGTAACAAACTTCCTTGCAGACAAGCCCGGCAGGATCCGCGGAGCATATACAACAGATCCAAAATATCCCAATGATAGAGACGCCATATACAACAATCCACCGAACCCATTTAAAGTGATGTTGTTGAGTGCTTATGCCCAGGATGAAATTACGCTTCACAGAAAATTCAGGATCACTCCGGGAATACGTATTGATTACTCTGCGTTAAGTAATTCTATCCCCGTTGACAAAGACTTTCCTACTGCTGCAAATAACACAACAGGTACCACCTACAATAACACCACTTTCAACCAGCTTGATAATAAGTGGTTGGGTAAACCCACCATCTCACCGAGATTGGGTTTCAACTGGGATGTGAATGGAAATCAGTCTTTTGTAATCAGGGGTGGATCAGGAGTATTTGTGGGCAGGATGCCTTTTGCCTGGCTGGGATACGCTGAAACACTGAGTGGCGGCGTATATAATAACATTGACTTTAGGCCCGCTACAAACAATACCGTTGGCGGAAATGTATCGGTACCCTTAGCCATTAACCCACTGCATCTCAAAGATACCATCAATGCGCACGCGCTTGCAAGTGCCAACGCGGCCTCTACAAGGGAGGTTGACGTGATCGATAACAATTTCAAATTGCCAAGGGTTATACGCTCCAACATTGCTGCCGACATTAAATTCGGTAAAGGCTATAAACTGACCCTGGATGTTTTATATACAAAGACATTGTATGATGTACAATTCCAGCAAATCAACATTAAGGACCAGGTTGAATATTATACCACTGGACCAACGCAGTCTCCGGTATATGTTGGTGGCAAACTGAACGGCCAGTATTCAAATGTATACCTGCTGACAAATACCACCAGGGGTTACCGTTATAACCTGACAGCCCAATTAAACAAAGTAACCAACAATATTAAATTAGGCAGAACAAGTACACTTAATATGAACTGGAGCGCGGCTTATACAAATGGCATGAGTAAAGACCTGAGTAATGGAATCCGTAATTCCTTCCAATCTAATTATGAGGTAAACCCCGCGGTCAGTCCGAACAATCCGCAGTTATCTTACAGCAATTTTGACCTTCGCCACCGCATCGTTGCCACCGTGGGAACCAACTGGATTTGGAACAAGAGTAACACTACATCACTTACCTTCTTTTATGCCGGACAATCTGGGGCTCCTTATTCACTGGTGTATAATTCAGGTGGCAATCCATTTGGTAATTCAGCCAATGCCAATCTCCCTTACATACCAAGAGACCAGAATGATATCCGTTTAGTAGCTAAAGGTGCCTACACAGCGGCCCAGCAGTGGACGGACCTTAACAGCCTTATCAGTGGCGATAAATATCTAAACGCAAGAAGAGGACAATATGCTGAGAGAAATGCATTACGTACTCCATGGAACCATGAAGTAGATTTGAAGCTGATGCATGAATTCCGCCTGAGCAAATCCGATAAAACGAAAAATTTACAGATTAGCCTCGATGTTTTTAATGTGCTGAATCTCCTCAATAACGAATGGGGACATGTAACGTTTGTAACAAACGTAAACAACTACACGGCTAATCTGCTCAACTTCGTTGGTTATACGAATGACGCGAATGGAAAACCTGTTGCAGCTTCCATCCCTGCCGTAGCGGTAAGCAAACCTTCCTCTGGCTATATTCCCACATTTACATTTAACAAACCCACCGGTTTAGATAATCACTACTTCACTGTTGATCCGATCAATTCAAGATGGCAGGGACAGCTGGGTTTGAAGTATAATTTTTAAAAAGCCCCCTTGTTAATCTTTTATCGAATCCCGGTTTGGACCATGTTGTCTGAATCGGGATTTTTTTTGTGGCATGTTCGGAGAAATCTGTCCACCCATTCTTTTCTATTATTTCGCAGGGTGAAGGAGCAAGTTCTAAAAAGTATTACCTTGATTACGACATGATCCAGGCTACTCGTTCGGGCGCCCCGAGCTCGAAAAATTAATGATTTGAACACGCGTCTAAATTATTTTGCTATGAGACAACTGATAATCAGATTCACCCTTGCTTTAATAGTTTTAAACAATATTTCGGGCTATTGCGAAACGGTTCAGTTGCTGCCAGATACAATGGTTAACCGGGATGTGGCGCAGTTGGTGTTTTGCTCTGATGTTCATTTTGGCTTAACGAAAGAAAACTTCAGGGGAAAGAAAGATGTTACTGCAGAAAATGTGAGTGCTGCTATGATTCAGCAGATAAACATGTTGCCAGGAATGCAGTTGCCGCCAGACAACGGGGTGAACTCGGGTAAAAAAATTTACTATATCGACGCGTTGATCATTACCGGCGATTTTGCCAACCGGGAAGAAATGGGTATACAAAGCGCTACCAAATCATGGGAGCAATTTCAGCAAACCTATCTGCAATTACTTCATTTAAAAACGTCTGAAAACAGAAATACCCCGCTACTATTAACTCCTGGCAATCATGATGTGAGTAATGCCATCGGTTTCAGAAGGCCGATGCTTCCGGCTAAAGATGCCGCTTCTTTGATCGGCGTCTATAATATGATGATGCACCCCGTAAAGAAAAAGGATAAAACGAATTTTAATTTTGAAAAGGATAAAATACATTATTCAGTTGATCTCGGAGGAGCTCACCTTGTTTTTGTACAATTATGGCCTGACTCAGCAGAAAGAAGCTGGATGGAACAAGATCTGTCAACTGTAAATGACACCATACCCGTTTTTATATTTACGCATTCGATTCCTGATGTAGAAGCCAGATTTTTCGTAAACCCGAATGGCTCACATGATGTTAATAACAATGATAAGTTTGAAAATCTTCTCTCCGAAACTTTTAAAGATGGTCATGCTATCACGGTTAAGGCAGATATTGAACAAAGGAAGTTCGCGGATTTCATAAAAATACATCCTAATATCAAGGCATTCTTTCATGGGCATAACAATTACACCGAGTTTTATGATTGGAAAGGTCCCGACAGTACAGTCACCCTCCATTGTTTCAGGGTTGATTCACCAATGAAAGGCAGATACTCAGCCCATGACGAAACAAAACTTTCCTTTGAGCTGATTTCTTTCAACAGGGAGTCCCATGAACTCACGGTCAGAGAATGCCTATGGAATACAGAGCCGCTGAACACTTCTAATCCCATTAAATGGGGAACTTCAGTCACCGTAACTTTAAATTAGCGAATAGTGATTTCCGATCGCTGAAGAAATATTACCATCTGAGCAACGGCAGAGGCAATCAATATTGGGGCTAACGGCATTAAACAAAAAAGCCACCGATTAAGGAGGCTTTAAATAATTCCTGACCTAAGAAACTATGGATGTCTTTCTGCGTGCTTTTTGGCCGCTTCTTCTGCATGATGAGTGGCAGTGGAATTATGTCCCCGGGCAGCATGAGCCTCATGTGCAGCTTTTTCGTGTTCTTCGGCCTGGTTATGCTTATGAGCCTGCTTGTGGTGTTTAGCGGCTTCTTCATGGTGTTTTGCAGCCTCTTCGTGATGATTGTGTTTCATATAAATCGTTTTTATGAAACATTAAGCTACTACTGTTCCTGTAGTTCAGGATGAATATCACTTTAAATAACAGGCAATTAACCGATGCGTCGGTTTTTTGAAATGATTCGACAAGTCGGCTCTATTCCACTTTCGCAGCATCAGAAAGGTGCAGCAATACTCACGCTATTTCACCCGCGCGCTGAGAATTGGCCCCTAACGATATGATAATCTAAATCTTATCCGAATAACCAGGCAATAACGAGTAGGTAAAGTTTCAAAATTACCTTTGTGCTTCTTATGCTGAGAAGGATCCTCGCTTTTCTTGTTTTACTATGTCACATGAACAGCTCCATGTTTTTACCACAGGTGCCTGAACGGGATATCTTTGATACAAACAATAAGCAGGAAGATGATATTAATACAGTAATTGAATATGTCGACCAGGTGATATTGGGCCATCATGCCGACACGCCTGAGGATGGAGATGATGACAGTGGCCAGAATTTTCATCAGGGTAATATAACTACCTACTACTACGAACCGTTTTTTATAAAAATTCACACAGCTGCTTTTTCCATTCGTAAACAGCAACGTTTCACACCTTTCTGTTTAAAGTCGATTCCTTCAGTTGACTTTGATATAGTTTCCCCTCCTCCGGATATTTGCTGATATACGGATTCGCATAACCGGTATTGATACCACCCCTGATTCTATATGATCATTATCAATCTACCGCTCTATTTTGTTTCAATTACATAATCCTGTTCACCAATTTATTAATTCAGTTCAGATGGTTTCCATTAACCTTAAGCGTTTCGGCTTTGCAGGCATGCTTGCCTTATGCTCAATAATACAAGTGTATGCGCAGGATACGCTTCATATCTCCCTGGCAGAAGCAGAAAAACGTTTCTTTCAAAATAATCTTCAGTTACTGGCCGAGCGGTATAATATCGATGTCGCAAGCGCACAGATCATACAGGCCAGGTTATATACCAATCCAAACATTTCCTTTACCGGAAATATCTATAACCCCGACCAGAAGAAATGGATTGATGTGAGCAACAGAACAGGAGAGTATGGCATAGGTATTCAACAGCTAATTATACTTGCAGGGAAGCGGATGAAGCAGGTAAAGTTGGCCGAAACGACTGCCATGCAGGCTCAAAACACATTTTTCGACCTGATGCGAAACCTGCATTACACGCTCCGCAGTAATTTCTACAACATATACTTCTTGCAACTTTCAGCCAATGCATATAAAATCCAGATCGCTTCTTTACAGAAACTGAATGCCGCTTACCAGGAACTGTTGTTGAAAGGAGTTGTTACCCTGAAAGATGCAGTGCGCATAAAGTCGCTTTTGTATTCGCTTCAAGCCGAGCAGACTGCACTTCAGAATCAGATCAATGACCTGGAGTCAGAACTTCGGCTGCTGCTGCATGAAAACAATGTTTACCTGCTGCCGGATGTGGGCGATCTGAAAAGCAGTGGGCCCATTTCTTCTTTTAGCCTCCGGCGCATTACGGATTCCGCCTATGTAAACAGGTACGACCTGCGCCTCTCTGAAAATAATTTATTATACAACCAGCAGGATTATTCACTACAAAAAGCATTGCGCGTTCCCGACCTAACCCTTGGTGCACAGTTCGACAAGCGGGGCAGCTTTGTCAACAATGCTTCTTTTTTCTCTGCAGCAATCGACCTCCCCTTTTTCAACCGCAACCAGGGTAAAATAAAAGCCGCAAAAATCAGTATCGATCTGGGTAGGGCTCAGTTAAATCTGCAGAGGTTTACCATTGAAAACGAGGTGCAGAAGGCTTACACAAAAGCACTGACCACAGAAAAAATGCTGCAAACGTTTGATCCCGGATTTAAACTACAACTTGACCTGCTGCTACAGGGCGTTACAGAAAATTTTCAAAAACACAATATCAGCCTGATCGAATTTACCGACTTCTATCAGTCTTACAAAGACAATATCCTTCAGCTCAACCAACTGCAATATGCGCGGATGCAGGCAATTGAAGATTTAAATTTCGCGGCAGGCAAACCAGTTATCAACCAATAAATTCAGTACACCATGAGATGCATTAAAATATTTATTAGTGCTTTGATCTTTCTGATATATACGTCATGCAATAGTCATGAGGAGATCGCCCCAAAGGAGGATAAAGCGGTTCCGGACAGCATAGCGAAGCAAGTGGTTACGGCACCGGTTACCATGGATGATGTGTCAGATGTGATAAAGCTCAATGGGAAAATCATTCCTAATGAAACCATGCAGGCAAAGATATATGCGCTGGTTAGCGGAAGGGTAAAATCCGTTTCGGTTGAACTCGGAGATCATGTACGCAAAGGCCAGCAGCTTGCAGTGTTGCAAAGCACAGAAGTGGCCGGAGCCGCCAACGACCTTTCGGTAGCGCAGGCAACCGTTGATATTGCACAGAAAACGCTTCAGTCAACAGAAGAAATGTTTAAGGGCAACCTGGCAACCGAACGAGAGGTTACTGGCGCCAGGCAGGAACTGAACATCGCCCGCTCGGGATTAAACAAAGCCAGGCAGATATCCTCCATTACCGGCGGGCATAATGCCACTTACACACTTACCGCTCCTATCACCGGCAGTATAATAGAGAAAACGATCACCAACAATTCGGAAGTACGGCAAGATAACAGCACCAACCTTTTTACAGTGGCCGACTTATCTACCGTATGGATTATTGCCAACGTTTATGAAGCCGATATCAACCACATACATATCGGCGATGCGGTAACTGTAAACACACTCGCTGACCCCGAAAAAAATTATGTAGGCAAAATAGATAAGATATACGACGTGCTTGATCCGGCTAATCGCACAATGAAGGTCAGGATCAGCATGCAGAATAAAAACGATGAACTGAAGCCTGAAATGTTCGCCACCATTATAGTAAAGGGAAAATCTTCCGGCAAGATGCTGTCTATTCCATCAGGAGCTGTTGTATTAGACAATAGCAAACGATATGTAGTAGTAAAAGAAGGTGCTGACAGCCTGGCGATAAAGGAAATACAAATTATAAAAAGAGAGGGAGACAGAACATTTATATCGGGCCTTACTCAGGGCCAGCAGGTGGTAATCAACTCTCAGGTTTTTTTATATGAAGCATTAAATTCCAAATAGGACAATAATATTACTATGAACAAATTCATAAAAAAGATAATTGCCTTCTCCTTAAAAAATAGATTGTTCATATTCTTTTCTACGTTCATCCTGATCGTGTGGGGCGTAATAGCTTTTAAAAATATTCCCATTGAAGCTTTTCCGGATGTTACCAACACACAGATTACCATAATTACCCAGTGGGCGGGCAGAAGTGCGGAAGAGGTCGAAAAATTCGTTACCATCCCTCTCGAAATTGCCATGAACCCGGCGCAGCGAAAAGAATCTGTACGATCCACTACTGTTTTCGGACTGTCGGTGGTTAAAGTTGTTTTCGATGACAATGTAGATGACCCGTTTGCGCGGCAGCAGGTTAATAACTTGCTGAGAGAAGTTCAGTTGCCTGATGGTGCTAACCCTGATGTACAGCCGCCCACGGGTCCTACAGGCGAGATTTTCCGGTATACGCTCCAAAGCAGTACCAAAACAGTACGTGAATTAAAAACATTGCAGGACTGGGTAATAGAGCGTCAGTTTCTGGGAGTACCCGGTGTTGGTGATGTGGTAAGTTTTGGTGGCGAGGTGAAGACATTTGAAATCAAGGTAAACCCTCAAAAACTTGCCTCCTACGATATTTCGCCACTCGATGTTTATAATGCAGTATCAAAAAGCAATATCAATGTCGGCGGAGATATAATCGTTGATAATTCGCAGGCTTACGTTGTACGGGGAATAGGGCTGCTTAATAATGTTGAAGATGTAAGAAATATCATCGTTGATAATATCAATGGAACCCCAATACTGGTTAAAGATGTGGCAGAAGTAGACAATTCCAGCCTTCCACGTCTTGGTCAGGTGGGAAGGGATTTGCAAAATGATGCTGTCGAAGGCATCATCGTCATGCGTAAAGGGGAAAACCCAAGCAATGTCATCAGGAGCGTACAGAAAAAAATCGATTACCTGAATGAAAAAGTATTGCCTTCGGACGTAAAGATCAACACCTTTTATAACCGTAATGACCTGATTGATTTTGCCACCCACACTGTGCTGCATAATATGCTTGAAGGGATCATTTTCGTAACGGTGATTGTGTTCCTGTTTATGGCTGACTGGCGCACGACAGTTATCGTTGCCATCGTGATTCCCCTGTCACTGCTTTTTGCGTTTATATGCCTTACATTAAAGGGCATGTCGGCTAATTTATTGTCGATGGGTGCCATTGATTTTGGTATCATTATAGACGGGGCGGTGGTAATGGTCGAAGGTATTTTTGTGCTGATGGATAAAAAGGTACATGATTTCGGCATGGAGCGCTTTAATAAACTCTCTAAACTTGGATTGATAAAGAACACTGGCGGAGAACTCGGCAAAGCCATCTTTTTTTCAAAACTGATTATCATTGCCGGCCTGCTTCCCATCTTTTCTTTTCAAAAAGTGGAAGGCAAGATGTTTTCTCCCCTTGCATGGACCCTGGGATTCGCTTTGCTGGGCGCACTCATTCTCACCCTCACACTTGTTCCTTTACTGAGTAGCATCCTGCTGAACAAAAATGTAAAAGAAAAGCATAACCCGTTTGTCGAAGGTCTCACAAAAGGCGTGATGTATCTGTTTTCAACGGTATATCGGCGCAAGCGGATTGTGCTTACCGCAGCGGCTTTAATTGTAGGCATCGGATTATTTGCCTTTAAATTTTTAGGGTCGGAATTTTTGCCGGAGCTGGATGAAGGCGCCATTTATATCCGGGCTACCTGTCCGTTAAGCGTGTCGCTTGGGGATGCCACATCACTGGCAAATAAAATGCGCAGGATCATACTAAAATTTCCTGAAGTTAAGCAGGTGATGTCGCAAACAGGTCGCCCAAACGATGGAACCGATGCAACCGGATTCTATAATGTGGAGTTTCACGTTGACATCTATCCAAAAAAGCAATGGAAAAGCGGCATTTCCAAAGAAACGTTGATAGATGATATGAAAGACAAACTTTCACAATTTCCAGGCACTGATCTCAACTTCTCACAACCCATTATGGACAATGTGGAAGAAGCGGTTTCAGGCGTAAAAGGGTCGCTTTGCGTAAAGATTTATGGCGACAGCCTGGCCTATACCGAGCAGAAAGCTGGCGAAGTGTATGCGATCATGAAAAAAATACCGGGTGTAGAGGACCTTGGTGTAATTAAAAATATCGGTCAGCCTGAAATGCGGATAGACCTGGATCAAACCAAGATGGCCCTGTATGGCGTTACCACTGCCGATGCCAACGCAGTGATCGAGATGGCCATCGGCGGCAAGGCCGTCACCCAGATATATGAGGGAGAAAGAAGGTTTCAGTTGCGGCTGCGATACCTCGAAAGCTACCGTAATAACAAAGAGGCCATTAGTAACCTGATGGTTCCCACCAGCCGGGGGTCAAAGGTTCCTATTAAAAGCATTGCCGATATTCAAACCTTAACGGGTCCCAGCCTCATCTTCAGGGATGATAACAGAAGATACTCCGCTGTCAAGTTTTCAGTAAGGGGACGCGATATGGGCAGCACTGTTACAGAAGCGCAGCAAAAGGTAGATAATTCCGTTAAGCTCGACAAGGGATATGATATGCAGTGGGCAGGCGACTTTGAAAACCAGCAGCGGGCAACCAGCAGGCTCGCGCAGGTAGTGCCTGTGAGCATACTCATCATCTTTCTGATATTATTTATCATGTTTGGTAACATCAAAGATGCGGGAATGGTATTGCTAAACGTGCCCTTTGCCATAATCGGAGGCATCGCCGCACTTTTAATCACGAACACCAATTTCAGCATATCTGCCGGTATTGGTTTCATTGCCCTCTTCGGCATCTGCATTCAAAACGGAGTGATATTAATATCTGTTTTTAAGAAAAACCTGCAGGGCCTGAAAAAGCACGAGTTCAATACGCATTCGCTGGAAACAGCTATCAAGAGCGGTGTGCAAAGCAGGATAAGGCCAGTGGTGATGACTGCTCTCATGGCAGCCATCGGCTTATTGCCAGCCGCGCTGTCA
>JBDTEB010000298.1:0-3947 GCA_039922795.1 Chitinophagaceae bacterium | reverse complement strand
CACCAGATTCTGCTGGCGAAGAATGATATTGGCTATAAGAATCTCGTAAAGCTTACGTCGCTCGGGTACATCGAGGGCATGTATTCCAAATACCCGCGCATAGACAAAGAGCTTATCCATCAGTATCACGAAGGTCTGATTGCTACCACCTGTTGTTTGGGTGCACTGGTGCCTCAAACTATTTTAAAGAAAGGTGATGACGATGCGGAAGATGAATTTAAATGGTGGTTAAATATTTTCCAGGAAGACTATTATGTTGAATTGCAACGCCATGGTATCCCCGACCAGGATAAAGTGAACCTGACGTTACTAAAATTTGCGAAGAAGTTTAACGTAAAAGTGATCGCTTCGAACGACTCGCATTATGTTGATCAAAGCGATTACAACGCACACGATATCCTGCTATGCATCAATACCGGGGAGAAATTCCAGACGGAGAAACTGACCGATTTTTCTGATGACGATGTATCGTCAAAGAACAAACGTTTTGCCTTTCCCAACGATCAGTTTTTTTTCAAGAATACGGACGAAATGTCGGCAGTTTTTCACGACCTGCCGGAGGCACTTGACAACACCAATGAAATCGTAGACAAGGTTGAACTGCTAGATCTTAAGCGCGATATACTTCTCCCCCATTTCGTGGTACCGAAGGAATTTACGACGCAGGATGAATACCTGGAACACCTCACCTGGACCGGTGCCCAAACACGTTATAATGTGATGACGCCGGAGATCGAGGAACGTCTTCGATTCGAACTCTTTACCATCAAGACCATGGGTTTTGCGAGTTATTTCCTCATTGTGAGTGATTTTATAAAGGCTGGAAGGGAACTTGGCGTATTTGTTGGTCCGGGACGTGGCTCTGCGGCGGGAAGTGTGGTCGCCTTTTGTATAGGAATTACGAATATCGACCCCTTGAAATATAATTTACTCTTCGAAAGGTTCCTTAATCCGGATCGAAAGAGCATGCCAGATATAGATACGGATTTTGATGACGAGGGCAGACAAAAAGTAATCGATTACGTTGTTAATAAATATGGTAAGAACCAGGTAGCTCAAATCATTACCTACGGCACGATGGCTGCGAAGAGCAGCATCAAGGATGTCGCGCGGGTAATGGATCTTTCCCTGCCCGAATCGAACGCCCTGGCGAAGCTGATCCCCGACCGGCTGGGTGTAACGCTGAAACGGGTTTTGCATGCTCCGATGACCGCAAAAGATGGTGAAAAATCTCTTGCAGAGAAAGAAGGTTTCATGGCGGATGACATGGAGCTGGTGAAAAAGATGCGCGAGATCTATGAAGGCAACGACATGCAGAGCCGAGTGTTGCATGAGGCGGAAAGACTCGAAGGATCTGTACGAAATACCGGCATTCATGCGGCAGGGATCATCATCGCCCCACGTGATCTCACCGACCTGATACCGGTTGCCATTTCAAAAGAATCCGATCTCTGGGTTACGCAGATCGACGGAAGCATCATCGAGGAAGCCGGCGTTATCAAGATGGACTTCCTGGGATTAAAGACCTTGAGCATTCTTAAAACTGCGCTTGAGCTTATCCGTGAGAATCACGGAGTAAGCATCGATTTGGATGAACTTCCGCTGGACGATCAGAAGACTTTTGAACTCTACCAGCTCGGACAAACCAACGGAACCTTTCAGTTTGAAAGTACCGGCATGCAGACATACCTGCGTGACCTTAAACCGGATAAGTTTGAAGACCTCATCGCGATGAACGCGCTGTATCGTCCCGGTCCGCTGGCTTACATTCCTAATTTTATCGATCGTAAACACGGTCGAGAAAAAATCAGTTACGATCTGCCCGAAATGGCGGAGATCCTTGAAGAAACATACGGCATCACCGTTTACCAGGAACAGGTGATGTTGCTTTCTCAAAAGCTTGGCGGCTTTGGAAAGGGTGACGCCGATGTGTTGCGTAAAGCGATGGGCAAGAAACAAAAGTCTGTGCTGGATAAAATGAAGGCGCAGTTTATTAACGGAGCCGTTGCCAACGGCCACCCTGCAGACAAGCTGGAAAAGATCTGGCTGGACTGGGAAGCCTTTGCGCAGTACGCTTTTAATAAATCGCATTCCACCTGTTACGCGCTGGTGGCTTACCAGACGGCTTATCTCAAGGCGCACTATCCTTCCGAATACATGGCAGCCGTACTCAATCATGCCGGCGCGATTGAAAAGATCACCTTTTTTATGGAGGAATGTAAGCGTATGGGGCTTAAAGTTCTTGGTCCTGATGTGAATGAATCGAAGAAAGGTTTTGCGGTTAACCAGAAGGGTGAGATCCGCTTCGGTATGAGCGGGTTAAAGGGTGTCGGTGAAAATGCGATCGAGAACCTGGTGGCGGAAAGAGAAAAAGGCGGTCCATTCAAAAATATCTTCGACCTGATCAAGAGGGTTAATCAGCGATCCGTCAACAAGAAATCCCTGGAAAGCCTGATTTATTCCGGTGCTTTCGATTGTTTTCCCGAGTTACACCGTGCCCAGTATTTCCATATTCCCGAAGGCGAACAACTGGCTGCGCTGGAAAGGATCATCCGTTTTGGAAACCAGTATCAGAACAATTCGATTCAGCATACAAACACATTGTTCAGCGATTTTGCCATGCCGGACATCAGCACCCCAAAAGTGCCTTCCTGTGCTCCCTGGACGCTGACAGAATTGCTTGATCACGAGAAAGAAGTTACGGGGATCTTTATGAGTGGTCACCCGCTTGATCATTTTAATTTCGAGATTAAATATTATGGTATTACTCAATTGGCCGAGTTTAACGACATCAAAGATGCGGTTCAATTGCAGGCAAACCCCGGAAGAAATTTTAGAATAGCCGGGTTGGTTGTAGATGCCCAGCACCGGGTAACCCGCATGGGCAAGCAGTTTGGCTCAATCATGCTCGAAGATTATACCGGCAAGTCGGAGTTTTTACTATGGAGTGAAGACTATGTCAAGTTTCTTAATTACCTGGAAAAAGGCAAGAATGTGTACCTCTGCGGGTGCTTTAAGCAGCGCTACAACAAGAGCGAGTACGAGTTCAAGATCGAGAAGATGACCCTGCTGGAGAGTATCAAGCAGTCGATGACCAAGCAGCTGATTCTGGAGATGGAGGCGCGCCACCTGCAACCTTCCCTGATCAATTTTGTTGAAGACAATATAAAAAAGTACCCGGGACGTTCATCCCTGAAGTTCAACATCTCGGAGCCAAAGTCACAGTTAAAGGTGAGTTTGTTTACGCGGGAAACCGGTTTTCTGATGAATGATGAGATGGCCAGTTTCCTTCAGTTGAATCCGGAGATGGATGTGCAGGTGTTGACATCTTAACAAACCGGTTGTCAGCGGATTTCTGTCAGGATAGCATGGAATATAATTTGGATGAATTTTTGTACATCCGGCAAGTAGTAAAACAACTTCTAACAACATAAATTTAAATTAATATGGCAGCAGAATTCACAGATGCGAACTTTCAGGAACAGGTTTTATCCTCTGAAAAACTTTCAGTCATTGATTTTTGGGCTGAGTGGTGTGGACCATGCAGAGCGATCGGTCCGGTCATCGAAGAACTTGCCAAAGAGTATGAAGGCAAAGTGAATATTGGGAAAATTAATGTGGATACCAATCCTCAGGTTTCGATGAATTATGGCATTACCAGTATTCCCGCGATTCTCTTTGTAAAAGATGGTAAAGTAGTAGATAAGTTGATCGGCTCGCAGCCAAAAGGCAATTTTGTCAAAAAGATAGAAGCACATATTTAAATAGAAAACCCGCGAGAGCGGGTTTTTTTTGGTGCGCGTTTGTGACGTATGTGTGGGCCGTGCGTCCACTTTCTTACGTACGTGCCGGCCTTTCATTCGCCTTCCTACGTACGCGCCGGCATTGACGTCCGCCTTTGTCACCTACGCGCGGACCTGTCGTCCGCCTTCCTACGTACGCGCCGG
>JBDTEB010000297.1:0-4899 GCA_039922795.1 Chitinophagaceae bacterium | reverse complement strand
ACAGGTGCTGCCGCGCATACATCATAACTCACATTCAGCGTATAAGCTGCTCCCGTTTCTGCGCCGGGAGTAACCGCTTGCAAAACCACCGTAAAGGCTTTGCCGGCTGCAACAGGGAAAGAAAAGGTCTGGAGGGTATCAGATAGTCCGTTGTCTGCCAGAAAGTGAAGGTTTGGCGTTGATGGCACAAAACCACTGTCGCTGTAAACCGCTGTAAAGAGGTCAGGACCATTTGCACTGTGCATGGTTACGGTAACACAGGAGCCTGATACGTTTTGGTTGGTAAAAGTGTATGCGTCAAAAACACGCGATCCTGTAGTCGATGCCAACAGGGCTGTTTTCTGGATGGCGCAGGAAGAAGCGATTCCGCTCCGGTTTAATTGGCCTGTCTGGGTTCCCGTAGATGAGGTAAATACTGAATTGGAAGATGATGGAGCCCCCAGGGCTGCAGAAATATTTGTTCCTCCGTTTGCCCCCACGGGTAGGGTAAACATAAACGATTGCGGACCTGCTGCTCCGTTATAGGTGACTGTCATATCGAAATGAATAACGGTACCACAGGCAACTGAACCATCAACGGCGATGATAAAAGGTGTACCGGTGTTCATGCCATTGCCCGAAGGAGCAATCGTGCCATAAGCAGATGCGCCGCGAATAATGGTAATGCCGGGTGTATTGGTTGTGAGCGAAGTGGCCATTACATTATTGGCGGGAGATGTCGTGGGATTCTTTAACTGGACAACAATATTGCCATATTCACCAGCCTCCAGCGTTCCGTTGCCGTTACTGAAAGAACCTTCAGCCACAGTTACTGCTCCAAGGTTTACCGGATTCACCAGTTGCATGGCCTGGTAAGCCTGTATAATTCCATACCCGCTTATATTGTCATACCCGGGCGATTCGATGTCAAGTGCGCTTGTGGTTAAGATGGTTCTGATCTGGTCGGATGTAAGAGAGGGATTAGCGGATTTGATCAACGCCACGATTGATCCGGCATGAATTGCAGCGATAGTGTTGCCATAGACAGTTTTTAATCCGCTTGAAACAGGCATGGCAGTAGATACGCCATCAGCTGAGGTAAAGTCGGGTTTATTCCGGAGGTTTCCACCGTTTGTACCAAAAAGAAAGTTACCTGGCGTAATTGCCGTGCCATCTGCATGATAAAAGATTCTGCGTGGCCCGTCTGAAGAAAAAATTTCTACCTGGTTGGAAGAAACAAACACACCGGGAAATGGTCCCGCATGTGTATTGGCACCCGCGGGGTTTAGCGCTGGTGTTGATGCAATGCAAAAACCGCTTTTTGCGGCCGAGTGGCCATAAATTTGTCCTGACGTAAACACGGTTAGTCTTCCCGCGATGGTATTCATACTTAATGCCCGTGGTTGCGCAGAGGCGGATTTAAAAATTACCAACCTGTCTCCAGCTACCAGCGCGAGTGGTTCAAATATCTCGAAGGGATTTTGCGTTCCGTCCTGAATGTCGGTAGAGGCTGCTTTGACTACACCTGTGGCACTGACTAAAAAAAGATCGTAATCATTTGTCGATGCTCCGAGCGGATCGGCCCAGTGAAGGGTATAAAAATAGCCGGCCCGGGTGATAATATTGCCGTTGACGGGATTGGCGACAGTTCCAAAATTGTGAATGGTTCCGATTTTTGTACTTCCTGTGAACACCGGGGAGCCGGCATCATTAAAATCGCCTTCCCATAAACAGGAGGTGTTTTTCGCTACGGATCCTAAATCAGTCGCTCCAACAAAGTAGAGTCCGCCACTGGCACTCACCTCGTCCACAACCGTTGCTGTAATGCCATCCTGAAACACCGGTTCATCTCCAAAGGCGACATCATCAATAATGATATCGCAGTTGTAAGGCGCGTTGCGTAAAGTTTGAACGTTGGTAACAAAGCTTGCCTCGCTGATAACAGCGGTTGCAAAAAACAGTTGCGCTTTTGGTGCAATGTCGTGTACGATCTGTAACATGGCTCTGCCATAATCATTACCGCTTGCAAAGTCTTCCAGTACGGTAACGGGAGTGGTATTTCCCAGAGGGTTGCCGGTGCCGGGCAGTTCTCCGTTGGCAACATCTGCGGCAGCACCGCCTTTGGCATTGTAGCTGTCAGATAGAACTCCGATCCTTATGCCTTGTCCTGTAAAACCGTACAGATTCCTTACATCGTCCGCACGGTGCGCATGGTCACCTTCTGAAGTGATGGTTGCTATATTGTTTTGTCTTTGGTTGACGAGGTATTTTTCCAGGGCCTGTGTCACTTTAACGGAACGTGCCGCATTGGTGGCCGTCCGGTTTTGCAAGTTCCCTGATATGCTACCGGAAGTATTAATTACAGCGGGTGTTTTTAAACCGCTTGTTTGTCCGTCGCTTTGCAGATTAATTGTACCAGCAGTCATGGCACGTACTGCAGGTTGTATAAATAATACTTCAGAATATCCGGCGATGTTTTCAATGTTTGCCAATTTTACCTGCGCCCTGACGGTATTATACTTTGGTGAAGAATGAATGATCAGCCCACCGGTTGCTTTAATTTTACTAATCAAAGCATCTGTTACCGTTGCTTTAATATCCACCGTTAGTAGTCCGCTTTTGTCTGCATCCACTCTCGCTGGAATCAGGTCTGCCCCTTTGACCATTTTCATACCACGAAACTCCCTCGTGGCCTGCAGCAGCTGAGAGGAAATTTTACGCTGCGTTGGCGTGCGTGATTTTTTTTCTTCTAATAAAGATTCAATCTGTCGAATGGTAGCTGGTTGTAACTGGGCCAGTACGGGTACCGCTTCGAAAAAGAAAATAGCCAGGATAATGGCAAGACGTGTGTACACTTTTTTCATAAATCAGGTTTGAATGCCAGGAATTAATAATAGTGAATCAAAATTTTTGATACAAATGGAGGGGTAGTAATAAGAGGGACGGAAAGAGTACGTATACCTGCAGTGTTGCTTTCGCATTGTATACGTTGATTGTTGAATAAAACTAGGATGGCCTGTGCTCACCTGCAATCGCATATAAGTAGGAAAACAAACCTTTTATATCTACTTAAGTAGATACTATTATTTAATTATATTAGCTTGACCGAACTGACGGTAAACCTTAAACATGAAAAAATACCTGCTGGCTATTAATATGCTATGCTGTCTTACAGCTGCTGCGCAGAACAATTCAATCAAAGAGCTCCATTTTAATCATTTATTTATGGAAGACGGCCTGCCGATAGGGCAGGTACATGGCAAGCTCCAGGATAAAGAAGGCTACATGTGGATTTGCTGTAACAGTTCCCTGATCCGGTATGACGGGTATAAACCGAAGAAATATAACCTTCCGTCGAATGGGTCGTCCCGGTTTGTTATCAAGAAGATTTTTGAAGACGAGAGGGGAGAATTGTGGGTTGGCACAAGATTCCAGGGCTTGTATCATTATAACCGCAGTAGCGACAGCTTTACGTTATATGAAAATGATCCAAAAAACAGTGCTTCTATTTCCAAAGGTGAAATACGAAATATTAGTGATGACCAAGCCGGAAATATTTGGATCGACCTGTGGAATAGTGATAAAAAGGAGAGTATTATAAATTGTTTTAATCCTAAAACACATCGGTTTGAACATTATGGCAGAGAAGAGAAAAGCCTTTATAAAACAGACTATCATCTGGTGACTGCCTTGCTTAGAGACAAAATGGGCAATATGTGGTTTGGTTCAGACAACGGACTGTACGAATATGACAGACATACTAATGGATTTATTTCGCATTTTTCTACAGATGATTCTTCAAAACAAAAGACATTTAAAAATCTATCAATTAGTTCCTTGTCGTCTGACGTTCTTTGGGCCGTAGTGTATAATAAATCAAATGGATCACCTGAATTATGGCATTATAATAAGGCAAGTAATGCCATAAGAAAATACAGCCTTACAACAAAAGAGAAATATTATTCCAAAAGCGATACGATTTTTACTTTAAACGAAGATGCCCAGGGTCATGTATGGCTTTCCAGCCCTGGTAAGTTCACCATGTTTGATCCGGTTACGGAACTGTTTACCGGATATCTGCTAAATAAGCAATCCTCTGAAAAATATATAAGTACAATCTACGAAGTGGCAATGGATAGCAAGGGGGATCTATGGTGTGCAACTTCATCCGGTTTAGGCTGTTTCAATACGGAAAAAAAGACCTTTGTTTTACACAACGATCATATTACTCCATTTGACATTGATGACGATCATAATATCTACAATATTTATTTTGATCACTTCGGAACCTTATGGTTTACCTCGGGTACAGCAGGTGTACAATGGATAAGCCGTTCCCGATCAAGATATACGTTATACGGCAACAACCCCTCTGGTAAACACAACTTCGCCGGTGGCAAAGTCAATTCCATTGCGGAAACCAGGGACGGAACGATCTGGATGGCCACCACAAAGGGATTATTTCACTGGCTGCCAGGTACTGATTCTTTTGAATTAATACATTCAAATACCAAACTACCCGGTAACGGTGCGTTAACCAGTGTAATTTCCGACGGGAGAGACAGGGTTTGGTCTGGTGGGATGGGTTCAAATCCAATGTACAATGGTATTTTTTGCTATGACCCCGCAACCAAAAAGACCCAGACTTTCCGATATGATAAAGATTTTGTTCCCGGTATCACGTTCGGTCAGCAAGGTGTGCAGGTTTTATACATGGATCATACAAGTACACTATGGGTAGGCACCTGGGGCAGCGGTATTTGCAAATTCAATATGGCTTCGAAAGAGTTTACGCGTTATCCTTATATAATAAATATTGTGAACACCCCCAATAATAATAAACTGGATGATGACGCAGTCACGGGTATCTATGAAGACAAAGAAAGCACACTCTGGATATCAACAAACCTGGGAAGCCTG
>JBDTEB010000296.1:0-8693 GCA_039922795.1 Chitinophagaceae bacterium | reverse complement strand
ACCTGGCCTCCATGACAAATTATTTTACTTTTTACCTCATCGATAAATTTCATGTTTCCGTCAAAGATTCCCAGTTGTACCTGTTTACATTTCTTGCAGCGGTAGCAGTAGGAACGATCCTGGGTGGAAGACTTGGTGACAAATATGGAAGAAAGAGTATTATTTGGATTTCCATACTTGGCGTGGCCCCATTTACTATTTGCCTGCCCTACCTTCCGTTAGGATGGACGATAATTTTCTCGGTATTCATCGGCCTGATCATTGCCTCCGCGTTCTCTGCCATTCTGGTTTATGCCACTGATCTTATGCCGAATAAGGTAGGATTGGTTGCCGGATTATTTTTTGGATTTATGTTTGGGATGGGCGGTATCGCTTCAGCAGCACTGGGTGCGCTGGCAGATGATACCAGCATCCAATATGTATTTAAACTCTGTTCTTTTATGCCTTTGATGGGAATTATTACCGCGTTTTTGCCAAATATCAGAAAGCCGAAGACAGCAAAAACATGCTGAAACAATTAGCCTCCAAGAAATAAAGAAATTCGGTTGGATATCATGAGCGCATCTTTGGTAATCTCATTGATGTGACCCGTTGGACCAATATAAAAACCACAAAAATATAATCCATCTTTTCCAAAGTCGGTCCGTTCGCGGCTGGGCAGATCAAGGTCTTTTAGGAGGTTTTGATCGGGTTCTTCTATTCTCGGGAAACTTTTCACGAAACCCGTAGCGCAAATAATGGCATCAAAAGATTCCGTCCTGCCATCATCAAAAAGCACGACGGACTTTTCGATCCTGTTTATTGAATTAAATAACCGAATGTTGCCTGCGCGAATCTGGCGGATGGTACCGACATCTATCACGGGAGTCTTTCTGTCATTGGCAATTTCTGTAAAGGGTCCGTAAGCCTTCTTTTCCAAGCCCAATTTTTCCAGGCGGCCGATCTTCCACCTAATTACAGGGGCACTGATAGCATCAGCAATGGCGGGTGGAAATTTACTCAGCAGCACGCTCCATTTAAGAATCGGAATTCCTGATATATCCCGAGGCAACACGTTAACGGGCGATCGCAGCGACATCGAGGCTTGCGCACCTTGTTCAAAAAGATCCAGCGCTATTTCACAGGCAGAATTTCCAAACCCGATCACCAACACCTTTTTTCCTTCAAAATCCTTGCCTGTTATATATTCCGAACTGTGCAGCATTTTACCCGGAAAAGTTTCCATGCCGGCAATCTTTATTCTCTTTTTTTTACCGAAAGCCCCGGTCGCTACAACAAGATTTTTCGAGAGAAACCGTTGCTCACTGGTTTCCGTTATCCAGGTCTTTTTTTCTCTCCTGATGGATATAGCTTCCCTGTTAAATATGGGCTCAATCTTAAAAGCTAACCTGTACTCCTCCAGGTAGTGTAAAAATTCCAGCCGACTCGGATATTGTTGGATGTTTTTTTGAAAGGATTTATAGGGAAGAGCGGAAAGCCCTTTATTGGTATGCAAGTGAAGCCTCTCGTAATGCAATCGCCAGGGAGCCGCAATGTCAGATTCTTTTTCAATCAGCGTGTATTCCAAACCTTTGTGATATAAAGCACCGGCGGTGGCCAGTCCGGCGATACTTGCACCAATGATAAGTGTGGATGTTTTTTTCGTTTCCATCAGATCAGCCAATCTTGTTTACCCAGTTATGTTTCTGTATAACATACTCAAAGTGTAACCCTTCGCCTTCCGGTAGCCTCTCACCCACTTTAACTGCACCCAATCTCTCAGTGGCGATTTGCGACCTGATGTTTTGTGCACCGATATGGAAATACACGAGATCTACGAATTTAAAAGCATTATTAAGCATCATTTTTTTTGAGCGCCTGTTGTAAGATCCGCCCCAGTAATGCCGGGAGAGAAAAGTAAATCCAATGGAAATATCTGAATTTTCCGGATGATAGTCATAGTATCGGGTGCATCCTATTACCCTGCCCGATGCTTTTTCAATAATAAGATAAGCAGCTTTACCTGTTATCGCCTCATTGAAGTATTTGGTAAATACTTCCTTTAAGTACCTGTCACTGGCAGGATGCTGTTCCCAGATCAGCGGATCAGAGGCTGCCAGGAAAAGCTCATCAAAATCACTTTCTTCAAGGGGTTTTAGTTCGACTATTTCGTCTGCGAGATATTCGTTTTGCCAGGCAGCTGGTGAGTAATTCATGAGTTCATGTTTGAGGTATGGAAAATTTAAGATATTTATTTTTGATTGCGCAAAATGTTCAATGTTTTTTCATCTCTCTCACCATTAAAGAACTTCAAAAGAACTTCGTCAAATACCTCGTGCGTAGTTTCCAGGGTAGAGAAAAGAGTCATGGAGGATTTGAGTTTCAGATTATCGGGACTGCCAAAAATTTTGAGCGCATCATTGGAACCGAGCGTCAGTAAAACGTTTGATATCTCTATCAAACGTGGGCCCAGAGAGGGATCGGCTAAATAGGCTCTTGCTTCACCAATATCTTTGATAGAATAAAATTTCGATGTTTCGCTAAAACCCAGACCAGCGATCTGCGGAAAAATAAACCAGATCCAATGACCCTGCTTTTTCCCGTTTTTGAGCTCCGTAAAAGCCTTTTCGTAGGTAGAGGACTGAGCGTCGATAAATTTTTTAAGAGAATGCGTCATTGCTTTCAAGATACAATAAATACGCTTTTCATTTTATATCGGGGGGAATAGAGTGTGTCATTACCTTCTACATGAAACATATATTAATCGCATAGTTGCTCATAACTATTTGCGGCCGTGGTATAGATTGTAAATCTTTCTGCAGTATGCAAAATTTAATTTTAGCACGGAAAGAAATCTCGTGTGCACACACCCCTTTCGTGAATCCAGGATGTACGAATAGGAGAAATCAGCGGAGAAAGAGTAAAGCACTTATTTAATCACCTGGGCCAGTTTTTCCCTTAGCGCCGATCCCCGCAGGTTTACCGCAACTATCTTGCCATCTGGGCCTACAAGAAAATTCTGTGGGATGCCCTGAACATTGTATAGGACCGCAACCGCATTGCTCCAATATTTAAGATCGCTGACATGCGTCCAGTTAAGGCCGTCATCCTTTATTGCCTTCAACCAGGGTTCTTTAGCCCTGTCAAGCGATACACCGAGCACGGTGAAGTTTTTAGCTTTATACAAATTATACGTGCTGACTACATTGGGGTTTTCCTGTCTGCAGGGTCCACACCAGCTCGCCCAAAAATCTACCAGCACATATTTTCCTTTGAAGGAGGAAAGTTTCACCGGTTTGCCGTTCACATCATTTTGCGTAAAGTCAGGCGCTACTGTTCCCACAGCACCTGACTTGCTCTTCTGAAGCATTTCCTGCAACATCTTGCCATAAAAGCCATTGCGGGTATTTTCAGGAAGACTGTTGAAGCGCGTCTCCAGCAATTCATAATTGTCAGACAACTGGGCTGTTACCAACATAAGGAAAGGGGAAACATAGGATGATTTTTTCTCGGTTAAAAACCGTTCTATTTCAGCCTGGGTCTTTTTAAAAGCAAGGTCAGATTTTTTATTCAGGCTGTCTGTCATCCCAACCATTTTGATCTGTTCGGATAACACATTTAATTCCTGGAATAACGGATTGAACCGTTGCTGGAAATCAACAAAATCCTGCTGACTGCTCGATCCGGAAAATTTCAACTTCTGAACCTCGGCAACATTTCCTTCAACAAAGATCTTGCTGTTGTCAAGAAAAAGAATGCCTTTTTTCTGTGAATCTGAAAAACCGATATTATACAAACCAGGTTCTGAAACTTTACCGGTTAGCAGGAATTTGCCATTATTTACTACTGACTTTGACAGCGTATCCGTAGGGTTATTGGCATCGGTGAGCGCTACCACTGCATTCGGTTTTACCCCTTCAACTTGTCCGGACAATGTAAAACCATTTTGCTGGGCCTGTGATATAAAGGGAAGAAGGAGTAAAATCGAGAGAAATTTTTTCATGATTATTGCTTGTTAGAACTTTTCGGGGGCGGCTGTAGATTTCTTCTCATGCCTGGCCCGCAGCACATCTATTACGTCCTGCAAATTAGCTCCTTTAGCGTTAAGTAAAACCAAATAATGGAAGAGAAGATCGGCGGATTCATCCAGGAAAAGCTCCTGGTTTGAATCCTTGGCCTCGATCACCACTTCAACTGCCTCTTCGCCAACCTTTTGAGCGATCTTGTTTATTCCTTTTGCAAACAGGGAAGCAACGTAAGACTCAGCAGGATTCTGCCCCCTGCGCTCGGTAATAATTGTTTCCAGCAGGTGCAAAAAATGATCGGGTTCATTTTTTTCACCCCAGCAGGTATCGTTACCGGTATGACAAACGGGTCCGGCAGGGAGCACCCGTAATAGCAGCGTATCCTGGTCGCAGTCGGATTTTATTTCCTTCAAAAACAGAAAATTCCCACTCTCCTCTCCTTTTGTCCAGAGTCGCTGTTTGCTCCTGCTGTAAAAACAAACCTTCCCCTCCGCGATGGTTTTTTCGTAAGACTGGCGGTTCATGAACCCCAACATCAAAACCTTTGCTGTATTGGCGTCCTGGATAATTGCAGGTACCAGACCATCGGGGTATTTATCAAAATTTACATCTGTCATCTTACTATTTTTGTGGAGGCTAACTGTAACCTATAAACGCACTTCAATCTGTTCCTTTTTTAAATATTGTTTAAGTTCGGGAATCCCTATTTCATGAAAATGAAATATGCTGGCGGCAAGGGCTGCATCAGCATACGCTTCCCGAAATACTTCCGAAAAATGAGCCATCGATCCGCCGCCGCCGGAAGCAATTACAGGCACGGGTAAGCCTTCTGAAAGTTGTTTGGTGATCTCTATCGCAAAACCGGACCTGGTACCGTCATTGTTCATGCTTGTCAATAGGATCTCCCCGGCACCACGATCAACTGCCTGCCTTGCCCAGTCGAAACAGCGCACATCTGTTTTGGTTCTTCCGCCGTTCAGGTAAACGTACCAGTGACCATCCGCTTCCTGTTTGGTATCGATCGCCAGAACCACGCACTGACTCCCAAATTCCCGGGAAAGCGCATTGAGCAGGGGCGGGTTCTTAAAAGCGGCTGTATTTACCGAGATCTTGTCGGCACCGTTATTGAGCAGCACGCTTACATCCTCGACAGTGGAAATGCCACCGCCAACGGTGAAGGGAATATTGATGTGGTGAGCGATCCTGTTAACCAGTTCACTCAACGTTTTTCTTTTTTCTATTGTAGCTGTGATGTCCAGAAATACCAGTTCGTCTGCGCCTGTTTGAGCATACAGGCTACCCAGTTCGACAGGATCGCCGGCATCACGGATCTGTTCGAAATTTATTCCTTTAACGGTTCTTCCATCCTTTATATCGAGGCAGGGTATGATACGTTTGCTTAACAATGTCAATAATGTTTATTCGGTTACCTGTATTTTGGCGGTATGCCTTGCCTCAAAATGCTGCAGTTCGGCAATCGAAATAAGCCCTTCATAAAATGCCTTACCTACTATTGCTGCGCTACAGCCGATGTGTTCAAGTTCAAGAAGGTCTTCCACTCCGCGTACACCTCCGCTGGCAATCAGGTCTATCGCAGGAAATTTTGAAATGATCGATTGATAAAGTTCGATGGCAGGGCCCTGCAAAAGTCCGTCTTTGCTTACATCCGTGCAAAAAACCTGGTGCACGCCCTGCTCATGATAATCATTCAACAGGTCAAACAGCTCTACCGAACTGGTCTCTTCCCAACCGCTCACTGCAATCTTTCCCTGTTTCACATCTGCCCCCAAAAGAAATCTGTCCGAACCGTACCGTACCAGCCATTCGCTGAAAAGGTCTTTTGACTTCACCGCCAGGCTTCCGATTGTGGCATATTTTGCACCGGAATCAAAAACCCGTAGCAGGTCCGCCTCCTGTTTTATTCCTCCGCCAAAGTCAATGATCATGGACGTTTTGCGGGTGATTAATTCCAGCACTTTCCAGTTTTTTACCATCCCTGCCCTGGCTCCGTCAAGATCAACCAGGTGCAAGCGCGAGATGCCCCCGGCTTCAAAAGCCAGCGCCACCTCAAGCGGATCTTCATTATAAATTTTCTTCTTCGAATAATCACCCTGCGTTAGGCGGACGCATTTTCCGTCAATTATATCGATAGCGGGAATGATCTGCATTTCGCTGCTAGTGTATTAATTAAAAGATAAGAAGTTTGATAAAATCTTTTCCCCTACCGCTGCACTTTTTTCAGGATGAAACTGCACTCCGTAAAAATTGTTTTTGTGAAGGGCAGCGCTATAGGGATGTATATAATTTGCCGTGGCTATCGTGTGTTGGCCGAGTGACGCGTAATACCCATGTACTAGGTAGATATACGATTGCTCGGGAACATTGGCGAAAAGCGGACTTTCAAGGTCGTAAATATTATTCCATCCAATCTGCGGAACTTTTTCGGCGCGCTGCATTGGGGGGTCCGTGAATGCAATCTCTCGTGATAGGGGGTCAATAACCGCAGCCGGCACTTCAGGACGAAACTTTTTTACCGGCTCTTCAAAAATGCCGAGGCACTGTGTGTCATTTTCTTCGCTGGAAGCACACATCAGTTGCATACCGAGACAAATGCCAAGCACCGGTTGTGTGAGCGTAGTGATCAGCGTATCCAGTTTTCTATCCCGAAGATATGCCATCGCGGTGCTTGCTTCACCTACTCCGGGAAATATCACCCGATCAGCCCCCCTTATGGTTTCGAAATCATCCGTGACCAGACCTTCCACTCCCAGGCGCTCGAGCGCATAGAGTACCGACTGAATATTACCTGCGTTATATTTTACAATCGCTGTTTTCATGATCAGGTGGAGGCAGGTGTCAACACTGCCTGGAGAAATGTTTTTGTATTTGCTTCTATTCCACCTTCCTTCTCCAGCGCCTTTATGTAAGCGCTGCCAATGATGGCACCATTGAGATTTTGTGAGGCCTGGCTGAAAGATTTATTATCATGAATGCCGAAACCAACGAGCACGGGATTGTAGAGTTTCATATCTCTCAATTTTCTAAAATACGGTTCCTGTAACGAAAGATCAGCATCTTTACCTGTCGTGGATGAAGAAGAAACAGCATACAAAAAACCGGTACTTAATTCATCGAATTTTCTGATCCTGGCTTCGGAGGTTTCTGGTGTTACGAGAAAAATAAAACTAAGTCCGTATTTACGGATCATCGGTCCATATTCATTTTCAAATTCAAAAGCCGGAAGGTCAGGAATAATTAATCCGTCGATGGCGACGTCCGCGGCATTCTTACAAAATTTTTCGAATCCGTATTGAAGTACCGGGTTCATATAACCCATAAGTATAACCGGGGAAAATATTTTCTGCCGGAAGCCTCGCAGTTGTTCGAAGAGTTTTGTAATGCTGATCCCATTTTCGAGCGCGATCGCGTTACTGTGCTGGATTACAGGCCCGTCCGCGATAGGATCGCTGTACGGCATACCCAGTTCGATGATGTCGGCACCGTGTTTTTGAAGAGCATCCATCACTTCGATCGTGCTGTCCAAATGCGGAAACCCGGCTGTGCAATATACATTGAGCACATTATTTCTTTTCTGCTGAAACAGCGATTCCAGGCGATTCATTTACTGGGGCTTTTAGTGTTCATTTTTATCCATCTCTTTCATATAGGTAGCCATGTCTTTATCCCCTCTTCCGCTCAGGCAAACCACAACGCAGTCTTCGGGCTGCAGGTTAAGGTCCTTTAAAGCTGCAAGCGCATGACCGGTTTCAAGCGCCGGGATGATGCCTTCCATCCTGGCGAGGTTAAAAGACGCTTCAAGTGCCTGTTCGTCGGTAACATGTAGAAATAGTCCGCGTTTGCTCGTGAACAGGTTGGCGTGCATGGGGCCAATCCCCGGGTAATCAAGGCCTGCCGAAATACTGTGGGGCTCGATCACCTGGCCGTCTGCCGTTTGCATCACCAGGCTCTTACTGCCATGAAGAACACCGGGTGTACCCAGAAACGTTGTAGCAGCGCTCATGCCAGAATTCACTCCAAGTCCGGCGGCTTCCACAGCAACCAGCTTTACTGCAGTATCATCAAGGAAATGGTAAAATGCACCCGCGGCATTACTGCCCCCTCCCACACAGGCGACCACATGTGTGGGAAGATCTGAACCTGTTTTTTCTTTGAGTTGCTTTCTTATCTCCTGGCTGATGATGCTTTGGAAACGTGCAACCATATCGGGATAAGGGTGCGGTCCCACAACGCTTCCAATAATATAATAGGTGTCCGTTGGATGATTGATCCAGTCACGTATTGCTTCGTTGGTAGCGTCTTTTAATGTTTTACTGCCGCTGGTGGCAGGGACCACTGTGGCGCCCAGCATCTTCATGCGAGCGACATTCGGCGCCTGTCTTTCGATGTCCTTTTCGCCCATGTAAACGATGCATTCCAATCCTTTCAAGGCGCACACTGTAGCCGTGGCCACCCCATGTTGACCAGCCCCGGTTTCTGCAATGATGCGTTTTTTACCCAGTTTCTCAGCCATCAAAATCTGGCCGATGGTATTGTTGATCTTGTGGGCGCCGGTATGACAAAGATCTTCGCGTTTGAGGAAGATCCGGCAATCCAGCTGGCTGCTGAGCCTCGAAGCAAAATATAAGGGTGTCGGTCTGCCGACGTAGTCCGTGAGCAGGTCCTTCATTT
>JBDTEB010000295.1:0-5313 GCA_039922795.1 Chitinophagaceae bacterium | reverse complement strand
AAATTGATTACATGGGTGATTCCCTGTACGTCAATCCCTCTCGCAGCCACATCGGTTGCTATGAGCAACTGAAGCGTCTTGTCACGAAACTGTCCCATAACCTTGTCACGCTGTCCCTGGGTAAGATCACCGTGAAGCGCATCGATATCATATCCTTCGCGGGTAAGTCGCTCGGATAGTTCCTGCGCATCGAGTTTGGTTCTGGTGAAAACGATTCCATAGATGCCGGGGTTAAAATCGATGATCCTTTTCAGGGTGTCATAACGATGTTGCGCCTGGGTAACATAATACTGGTGATCGATATTTACGTTGGCAGTGTTTACTTTACCCACCGTGATCTCTACCGGTTTATTCATATAGCGCTTGCTGACCGATTTTACCTCGGCTGGCATGGTGGCACTAAACAACCAGGTAGATTCCTTCACCGGGGTATTCTTGAGAATAAACTCAATATCATCTCTGAAACCCATGTTGAGCATTTCATCTGCCTCATCAAGAACAATATACTTGATGCGGGCGAGGTCGATAGCCTTGCGTTCTATCAGGTCGATGAGTCTTCCCGGGGTTGCCACCACGATCTGAACGCCACGCTTCAGGTCCCTGATCTGCAACATAATGGATGCACCGCCATAAACGGCCACCACCTGCACCGAAGGCAGAAACTTTTTAAACAGTTCAAGTTCTTTTACAATCTGCATGCAAAGCTCCCTGGTCGGACAAACGATCAGCGCCTGGGGATATCTTTCTTTAGAATCGATTAATTGCAATAAGGGGATACCAAATGCCGCGGTTTTGCCTGTTCCTGTCTGAGCCAGACCCACAAGATCTGTGGTGCCCTGCAACAGAACCGGGATCGCCTTTTCCTGGATTGGGGTAGGTGTTTCGTAACCAAGTTCACTGATCGCCTGCACAATTTTCGAATCAATTCCCAACCCTTCAAATGTCATCATATTTATAAAAATTTGTGCAAAGGTACTATTGTTCTCCTTTTTAGTCTAAAACTGCTTCAAAGAGCAGAAAAACTAGTCAGGAAATAATTCTCCTAATGCCGTTTGCCTTTACAATTAACTCATTCAGATAGTCATAATTGTCTTTTTCAAGACAGCTTTTAAATTTTTTCAGCTGGCTGATGTGCTCATTCAGTACATCGAGCACATTGTCCCGGTTTTCCCTAAAGATGGGAACCCACATCGAAGGATTACTCTTTGCGAGCCTGACCGTGCTTTCAAACCCCGCGCTGGCCAGAGCAAAAATAGCCTGGTCCTCTTTTTCCTTTTCCAGCACCGTGTTGGCGAGCGCAAATGAGGTAATGTGTGCAATATGACTAACGTAAGCAGCATGGATATCATGTGCATGAGCTTCCATATAAACCAGGTGCATCCCTATTTTCTTATACATGTCTTTCACCAGTTCCAAGGCATCAGGATCTGAATCTTCGATGTTACAAATAATAGCAGCCTTGTTCACAAAGGCACCACTAACCGCTGCTTCCGGTCCGCTGTATTCGGTGCCCCACATCGGGTGGGTGGCAACAAAGCGGCCTCTTTTCGGATGGGTGACGAGCAGTTTTGTAATATGATTCTTTGTCGATCCCATATCGATTACCACCTGGTCTTCTACCATGTCCAAAATGTGCGGCAAAAGATCCTGCATCATGTCGACCGGTATCGCAAGCACGATCAGTTTCGATCTTTTTACGGCCTCCTCAAGTGTTCCTTTCTCATCGATCAGTTTCAGCTGGTATGCCTTTTCGAGATGCGACTCATTGTTATCGATCCCGATCACATGATCGGCAAGACCATGTTCTTTCAGGGACAAAGCAAGCGAGCCCCCGATCAGCCCGACACCTATTATGGTAACTGTTTTTGACATCGATTTAAATTAACCGGCTTTTATAATATCCAATGCCTTTTGCAGAACTGCCACTGGCTGGCAAAGGCTTATACGAACGTAAGATTGTCCATTGCTGCCGAATATGCCTCCGGGTGTAATAAAAATATGCTTATTGTAAAGTACTTCATCACTCAGCGCATAACCGTCAGTGTGAGTAGAACTTACCTTCGCCCACACGAACAAACCGGTCTGTGTATAATCTATCATACAACCCAGAGATTCGAGAATATTAAAAACCAGTTTTCGCCTTTCCGTATAAATGTCGTTTAACGATCCATACCATTCTTCACCGAGCTCGAGTGCTTTGGCGGCAGCAAGTTGAATGGGAAGGAACATACCACTGTCCATATTGCTTTTGAATCTCAAAATTTCTTCTACCCTTTGTGCAGAACCCGCAATCCAGCCTACTCTCCAGCCAGCCATATTCCCCGATTTGCTTAGTGAATTCAATTCCAGCGCAATGTCCATGGCACCTTCAGCACTCAACAGGCTTGTCGGTTTATCGTTGAGGATAAAACTGTAGGGATTATCATGACAGATCAATACCTCGTGCTTTTTGCCAAAGGCGATAAGCCTGTCAAAAAGAACTGAACCGGGAGATTTTCCTGTTGGCATATGGGGATAATTAATCCACATCAGTTTTACCCTCGACAGGTCAAGTTTTTCGAGGGCATCAAAATCTGGCATCCAGTCATTATCTTCTGTCAGATCATAGTCCATACATGTGCCCCCCGCCAGGGTAACCGCACTTCGATAGGTGGGATAGCCAGGGTTGGGTATAAGTGCGATGTCACCTTCGTTGAGATAGGTCATACATATATGCATGATCCCTTCCTTTGACCCGATGAGCGGCAAAACTTCGCTATCCGCATCGAGACTCACTGCATACCATTTTTGATAAAAAGCGCTTATGGCTTTCCGTAAGACGGGAGACCCTTTATAACTCTGGTATCCGTGCTGGTTTGGCTTAAGGCTTTCCTGGTGTAAAGTTTCGATGACGGAAGGATGCGGAGGAAGATCAGGGCTGCCGATGCCCAGGTTGATGATCTGTTTTCCCTGCTTGTTTAATACATCGATCTCGCGCAGTTTCTGCGAGAAATAATATTCACCTATCCCTTCAAGTCGTTTCGCTGTCTGCATAATATTATTTATTATACCGTTTGTCCCTTACAATAAACACCATATATTTTTAAGTGTTGCGTGAGTGGTTCAACCTTTTCTATTACCGCTTCAAATTGTTCCCTGTTATCAAATTCCATGTCTGCGTGAAAAGAGTAATTCCAATCGCTGCCGGGTATGGGAAACGATTGCAATTTGCTGAGATTGATACCACCTTCGGCGATGACGCTGAGTACTTTTGCCAGGCTGCCACGGGAGTGATCAGTGTGGAAATTAACCGATGCCTTGTCGGCGTTTTCAGGAACCACGGCCTCCTCCTCCCTGTCGAGAATCAGGAAACGCGTATAATTATTTTTAAGGGTATGAATATTCGGAGCGATCATATCAAGTTGAAAAAGTTCTGCTGCGAGTTTGCTGGCAATCGCGGCGATATGTTTGCTTTTGTGCTGTTGAACATGTTTTGCACTAAGGGCAGTGTCTTCGGTTTCCACCAGTTTCCAGTTGTATTTGTCGAGAAATCCAAAACATTGCTGGATGGCCATGGAATGCGAGTGAACTTCCCGGATATCTTCCAGTTTCACTCCCGGATTTACGAGAAGGTTTTGCCTGATCTGCAAGTAGATCTCGCCAGATATTTTAAGGCTGCTTTTTTGCAGAAGATTGTAATTAGGTAAGATGCTTCCTGCTATGGAATTCTCTATCGCCATGACGCCGCCGTCGCTTTCTTTTTTATTCGAGGCGATCTTTATCACGTCTCTGAAAGTGGCGCAGGGCAGCACTTCCACTTCCTTACCAAAAAAAAGCCTTGCAGCCATCTGGTGAAAACTGCCTTCAAAACCCTGGATAGCCACTTTTTTAATGACGGGTTCAGGTTTCGATCCGGATTTCACCTGTTCACGTTTTACAACTGCCATAATAGTTCGGGACTAAATTTTAAAAAAAAATCCCCCGGGGAAACCGGAGGATCTTGTTAGGTTGAAATTTATTTCTAGACATTTTTCAACAAAACCACCTCCGGTTTCCGACTAAAATAAAAGAAGTAATAAAAGGTGGTAAATGCTGTCAATGCGATGATCATGTATCAAATGTAAAAGAAAATACGGAAGCAGCAAATATATTTTTTGCAGTAGCATTACAGTGCTCAACAGGCGAGCATGGGTCTGTAATTCAATAGCAGCAACTAATCCAGCCTTTTTAAGATCTGCTGGTCAATGTGTTTAAACAGGTGGAACGGTTTATAAATTCGCCAGTTGTCCACTTCCATTTTTTCGATAAAGTATTGAAGTTTCGCCTTATTGAAGTCGTATTGCGTTTGTTCGGGCATATTGATGCAAACGATCCAGCCCTCTTCTTCACTCACCTCTTCAAACCATTCTTCATAGTAATCTTTATCGCCACTATGAAAATTGAGTACGTTTTCTGCGATCAGCACAAACTTTGAAATCCCCTGTTTCAGAAAAATATCGACGACGTCTCTTTTAAAAGTCATGATATCATTTTCGATGGCGTCGTTCCATTCCCCGATGAGTTCGATGATAATATAGCGCTCTTCATAATCGGCCATCAGCACCTTGCAATACATGGTGCGCGACCCGAAATCATCCCATTGAGGGTGGATGTAATAATTATAGATCGTTTGTGTAAATTCAAACTCCGAGTAAACCGCGCCGTAAAAAGGGGATCGCTCATCTTCCTCGCTTACATAAATATGGCGCCAGTAATAAAATGGTTCTAAATCGTGCATACTCGAAATTGTCTCTAAGGCAACAGCCCTTTTTCATTATTGTTCAGGGCCGCATCGATGGCCTTTTTTACGCTGCCGTGCCTGAGTAGCAATCCCTTTGCGAATTCATAATCTGTTGATTCGAGTTGATCGAGAATGATCTTCGTGCCCCTGTCTACCAGCTTTTCATTGGTCAGCTGCATATTCACCATTTTATTATCTTCTACCCTCCCGATCTGGATCATCACCGAAGTAGAGATCATATTGAGAACGAGCTTTTGCGCTGTGCCGCTTTTCATACGGGTACTGCCTGTTACGAATTCAGACCCGACCACCACTTCAACAGGAAAATCGGAACATTCGCTAAGTGGCGAGCCGGCGTTACATGAAATAGAACCAGTGACGATGCCGTGTTTGCGACATTCATTCAGTGCCCCGATCACATAAGGCGTAGTGCCGCTGGCAGCAATCCCGATCACGACATCATTTTCGTCAACGTGGTAACTCTCCAAATCCAGCCAGCCCTTTTCAAGACTGTCTTCGGCGTTTTCAACGGCGTTCTGTATCGCCACTTCTCC